>JAHDCL010000078.1 GCA_020629875.1 Hellea sp. | reverse complement strand
ATATGAAGGAAGACACTATGTCTCTCTACGAGCACGTGGTTATATCACGTCCGGACATCTCTACGGCGCAAGTCGAAGAATTCGTCCAAAACCTTGCCACAAAGATCGAAAATATGGGCGGCTCCGTTGAAGGCGCTGAATATTGGGGTCTACGTAATCTTGCTTACCGCATGAAGAAAAACAGAAAGGCCCATTACAGCCTTTTAAAAGTCAATGCTCTGCCCGACACAATCCACGAGATTGAGCGTCAGCACCGCATTAACGAAGATATCCTGCGTTATATGTCTATCCGCGTTGACGAGTTCTCCGAAGATCCGTCACCTATCCTTAAGAAGCGTGAAGAGCGCAAAAAACGCGAAAATAGAGGTTAGTCATGTCTAGAAAAGATGGAATTAAAATTGAAAACCTGCCAAGCCGCACGAGTTTTCGTCGTCGCCGTAAGGTCTGTCCATTCTCAGGTGATAATGGCCTGACAATCGATTATAAAGACCCAAAGATGCTACAGCGCTACATGTCTGAAAAAGGCAAAATCGCGCCGTCACGTATCACGGCTGTCTCTCATAAGAAGCAACGCGAATTGGCAAAAGCCATCAAACGCGCACGCTTTCTGGGCCTTCTGCCCTATGAAGTGAAATAGGAGCGTATCGTGGAAATTATTTTACTAGAACGCGTTGATAAGCTCGGCGCTATGGGCGACGTTGTTAACGTCAAGCCTGGTTTTGCCCGTAACTATCTCCTTCCGCAGGAGAAAGCTCTTCGCGCGACAAAAGCTAACCTCGCCCGCTTTGAAGCTGAGCGTGAGTATCTTGAAGCCCGCAATGCTGAGAACCGCGAAAAAGCGGTTGATGCCGGTAAAGGCGTCGACGGCAGCAATGTTATCGTCATTCGTAATGCAGGCGACACAGGACAGCTTTACGGCTCAGTCTCTGCCCGCGATATCGCGGAACTTCTTGAAGACAAAGATGTTAAGCGCAATATGGTTGTTCTTGAAACACCTATCAAAGCGCTCGGCCTTCATGAGGTTAAAGTCCGTCTTCACCCTGAAGTCACAGTGTCGGTAACGGTCAACGTAGCCCGTACTGAAGACGAAGCTGAACGTCAGGCAAAAGGCGAAGATGTTATCGCGACACAGCTCGCTGAAGAAGCCGCTGACATGAAGGAAGCTAACGCTGAACGCGCTGCAAACGCAGTATCAATGTTCGAAGGCGATGCACCTGATGAGTTTGTCGCTCCTGAAGAAGGCGAAGAAGAAGCTCCTGCCGCAAAGAGCGAAGAAGAGTAGCTCTCTCTCCTCATTCAAAATGCGAAAAACCCCGCTCTCAAGCGGGGTTTTTTATTGAAATAACCGCATTCCGTTTGGCATTGATTATCGCTTCGCATTTATGTTAAAAGGGGTACTTTTTTAAATTTGCACCGAAAGCTAAACATCATGCAGACAGTCATATTTGATATCGATGGCACTTTGGCAGATATCCGTCACAGGCGCGGATTTTTGGATGGCGAGCGCCCAAACTGGAAACAATTTAACGAGGCCATGGGCGAAGATACGCCCAATATTCCCGTCGTTTCGCTCTACAAAACACTGTGGGAGAGCGGACAATATAAAATCGAAGTAGTAACAGGCCGTAATGAACGCTTTCGCGCCGTGACAGAGAATTGGTTTATTTGGAACGAAATTCCTTTCGCCAATATTACCATGCGGCCCGATAAAGACTTTCGAGCTGACAGCGACCTAAAACAAGAAATATTGAATGGTTTTCTGTCCAAGGGACACAATATTGCATTCGTTGTGGATGACAGGCAACAAGTCGTTGAAATGTGGCGCCGCAATGGGATCACATGTTTTCAATGCGATGTCGGTGATTTTTAGAATTAGGACAGTAAAGTGAAGATAGAATTTCACCCAGCAATTTCAGCAGAGATGCGCCGCGTCATCATGAAAGAGCTTCAGAAAATTGAGGTCGATGGAAACTTGCGAATTCTCTTTGCAGTGGAAAGCGGCAGCCGGGCATGGGGGTTCCCATCGCCTGATAGCGATTATGATGTTCGCTTTGTTTATGCCCGACCGGTTGATTGGTACCTGACCATTGCGCCTGGCCGAGACGTATATGAGCTACCTATTGATGATGTTTTGGATATTAGTGGGTGGGATATCAAAAAAGCCTTGGGACTATTGTTAAAGCCCAATCCAGTAATGCTGGAGTGGCTTTCCTCCCCCATTCGGTACATTTGGGATGAGAACATATGCCAGCAACTCATTCAGTTCTCTAAAAAGGTGACCCATGGCCCAGCTTGCCTGAACCACTATTTGCATTTGGGGGGACGTCAATGGGACATCTATATTGACGGAAAAGAGGTGGTGAATTTGAAGAAATATTTCTACATCGTGCGCCCTGCCATGGCTATACGATGGATGCGTATGCACCCTAATATTATTCCGCCAATGAATTTTCAGGAACTTCTCGCGGGCATCGACTTAAGCGACGAATTAACTGCCGCTTTGAATGATTTGTTACTCGCGAAAAGCCGATCAAAAGAAGTTGGCGAAGCCCCTAGAGTGGCGAACATTGACGCCTTCATTACCGCAGAATTTGACTGGGCGCGTGACGCTGTAAAAACTATTAAAGGCGACAAGTCATCCTTGCGGGTTGAAGCGGACCACCTGTTTAGAAAAATTATTCAGACAGCTTAGTCTACTCAGCTGCTTGTAGCTTACTTGCCATTCCGGCCATGAGTTCGCCCTGCTTATCTTTCAAATCGTTAAAGGCCTTCAGGATGGTATTGATGTCCTCTTCCGTATGAGCGGCAGAGAGGCTGATGCGGAGTAGGCTTGAGCTTTGTGGCGTTCCGGGCGGTACAGCGAGATTGACATAGACACCATTTTCAATGAGCCAGTTCCACTCCATCGCCGCGACCGCCTCATTTGGGCGGCGAACAGCAATGACGGGGCTAGCCTCTGCGCACAGATCATATTGCATTTCGGAGAGGCCTTTATGGAGCTGCTCCGCACGAGCCTTTAGGTTTTCGCGCAGATGATTGCCCTGCTTGACCTTCTCAACAGCAGCCAAGGCTGCGCAAATATTCGACGGCGTTGCCGAGGCCGTAAACATATAGGGCCGCATCACTTTGCGAAGGATTTCAAACTCTGGGTGACGCGAGGCGCAAAAACCGCCGACAGACGCAAGGGATTTAGAGAATGTCCCCGAAATGAAATCGACCTTATCGAGAACGCCCTGCTCTTCTGCGATGCCGCAACCCGTCGGTCCGAAAACGCCATATGAATGAGCTTCATCAATATAGAGATATCCGCCATGACGATGGGTGACATCCAAAAATTCATCGATCGGCGCAATATCGCCGAACATGGAATACATGCCTTCAATGACGACTAAGGCGTTACCGCCCTCAATCTCGCCTTGGCGTTTCAAACGCTTATCTAAGTCTTCTGGGTTATTGTGACGGAAGCGGATGGTCGACGCTCCCGTAAGGCGCGTTCCGTCAATGATACAGGCATGGGCATCTGCATCCATGAAGATAACATCCTTATCGCCCGCAAGACCTGAAATAGCTGCGAGATTTGTCTGATAACCCGTTGTAAAGACAACACAACTTGGCATACCCAGATGCTCAGCTAATGCTTTTTCCAAATCGACATGTTCGGAATAACTGCCATTGGCAACGCGAGATCCCGTTGTGCCCGTCCCGTGATTATCAATCGCCTTTTTAGCAGAGCTCATGCAGTCTTGGTCAAAAGTCAGACCGAGATAATTATTCGTCCCCGCCAGTAAAATTTCACGGTTGCCAATACGTCCGCGCGTAGCGTCGATAATATCGTCAAACTGCACACCAAGCGCATCTTTGCCGATTTTCATCATCATATCGACGCGAGCCTGTAGCGGTGCGTATTTATCAAAGAGGGACATAGCTTCGCCTATTTGCTGGTAAGTTCTTTAATCGCAGTCGTGAGTTCACCCACGGTCTTTATATCTGAAACCATCTCCATTGGGATGGAAATATCATAATGATCTTCCAGCCCCATCACGAGGTCAAATACAGCCACAGAGTCGACTTCAAGGTCAGACATAATTCCGCTGCTCATTTCGATGGGATGGTTCTTGGGGTTGTAAGGTTTTAGGAGCTCGCAAATCTTGTCGTAGATTTCTTCGCGTGTCGGCTCAGACATATTATTCTTTCTCATAGGAAGCGGCGGTTATCCGCAGAGCTTCGATAAAAGGAGTCGGATTTTGAATCACATCCTCACTAGACCAGTCTTCATAAAGGAATTCCCGCAGTTTTCCTAGGGTCAAGTGCCCTATGCCAAACAGCCGAGATGTTACCGATGTCCCTGCCGCAATGCTGCGCATAACCGGAAGCGGAATGGGCGTTGGTTTAACATTACGGCCCAGTGCCTGCCCTGCATCGGCGGCGAACCGCTCCCAGCTCAGAGCCGAGACTGAACAGGGGGTAATCGTTTTTCCATCGTAATCTCCAGCAATGGCCCGAGCAGCAATATCCCGCGCCAGGTCCCCCACAAATATCATTGCCATCCTGCGGTTGCGCCAATTCTGCCCGCCTGCAACAGGTAAACGTCCCTTAGCAATGAAGTCAAAAAATGGCTTTGTAGCCTCATCTCCAGGGCCAAAGACCGCCGGAGCACGAATAATCGCAAGCGGCCCTTTATAATTCTCTTTTACCGCTTCCTCACCCGCAAATTTGGAAGCCGCATAGTCAGAGAGCTGAGGCTGCCCCGCTGTTTGTGAAGACATCAGCACGAAACGCCTCACGCCAGTCATATGGGCTGCTTTAGCAATTTCACCGGCTGCATCGCGGTTGACCGTCATGAACTCAGAAAGCTTACGCGCCTTTATGAGGCCCGCCATATGCAAAACGACGTCAGCACCCTCCACCAATGAAGTATTCTTAGAGCCCAGCGCGCCTTTAAAAACTACAAGGTTTTTGTGAGTAAGGTCAGCAAACTTTTCAGGTGTTCTGGCAAGCGCCCTCACCTGACACCCCTTATCCAGCAGAGCCTTGATGACATGACGACCAACAAAGCCCGTCCCGCCTGTCACGGCTATAATAGGCTTGGTCACAAGCATGAATTTAAGCGGATTTACCGCCTACCATTGTAACAGGGCTATCGGCTTGCAAATCAAGGATTTCGCCTTTCAGATACTTATCCTTCACGCGCGCGCGAGACAATTTACCTGATGACGTGATGATCATAGTGCCGCGAGGGACGAGCTGTAACTTCACAGGCACGCCGACCTCCAAACGGATAGCCGCCATAACCGCCTTATAAATTTCGTCCAAAAGCTTGGGGTCACGTGTACGGCACTCAAGAAGCAACATAACTTCTTTCTCATCTCCCGCTCCGCCCATAGCAAAGGAACACGCGCGGCCACAACGGTGCGGAGCGGCAGCTTGAGCAGCCCATTCAATGTCTTGCGGCCAGATATTGCGGCCATGCCAAAGAATTAGGTCCTTAAATCGGCCAGTGACGACAAGTTGGTCATCGAGCCAATATCCTAAATCACCCGTATCCAACCACCCATCGGCCGAAAATGCAGCTTCCGTTGCCAAAGTATTTTGGAAGTAACCTGGAGACACACTCGGTCCTTTTAGGCAAATACGTCCGACCTGATTTCCACTCAGAACATTATTATCGAAATCGCGGATCTCAATTTCATGTCCCGGGAGTACCAACCCACAGGCAACAAATGTTCGTCTATGCTCTGGCTTGGTTAATTCTGTCGCTTCTACCGCCTCTGATGTCCGCTCATAGCGTTCCATATCTATGGTGTGTTTTAGAAGCCCCTGCCCCATGGGCGCGAAAGTCGCCGCGAGTGTTGTTTCCGCGAGGCCATAGCTAGGCTTAAAGGCGCCTTTGGCAAACCCCATGGTGCCGAACAACTCTTCAAATTCAGTCAAAGGTTCGGGGCGTACCATATCTCCGCCAATTCCCGCGGCGCGCCAGCTGGAGAGATCGAGCTCTCTATCAGCACGCCATCTTCGAACGCAGAGCTCATATCCAAATGTCGGTGAATAAGAGAGCGTTCCCTTGTGATCATGAATGAGCTGCAACCAGCTGATGGGGCGGCGGGTAAAATCTTGCGGGTCAATGAAGTCAACGCTCAACTGGCTCATCAATGGCGCGAGCATGAAACCGATTAATCCCATATCATGATAGAGCGGTAGCCAGCTGGTACCGCGATCTGTTTCGTTTATGTCCATACCATATTTGGTGATACCATGACAGTTCGCCGAAACAGAAGATTGTGTCCCGATGATCCCCTTAGGAGAGCTAGAGGAACCAGACGAATATTGAATATAGCAAAGGTCATCTTTTCCGAATGGACGGATTTCATCCCCTTTAGGAAGTTCGTTGACCTCTTCAAAGGTCATAACCGGAATGGCTTGGTCATTCAGAGCAGAACTCATGATGGGTTCCATAGAGCTCGGGCAAAAGAGTGCATGAAAATCGCCAGTATCGGCCATACGCTGCAACTGACGTTCATAAGAGCCGCGCCCGCCGAGCGTGACAGGTAATGGCAACGGAGCAGGTACAAGGCCCGCATACTGGCAAGCCATAAACATAACCGCAAATTCAGGGGTAGAAACGGCCGCCAGCCCAATTCGGGAGTTTTTCTCCGCGAAAGGAACCAAACGTTTTGCCAACTCAACCGCTCTTTCACGCAGTTCAGTATAGCTTAGGGCTTGCTTTAAAACTGCCTTCCCGTCAAAATAGTTAAATCCCGTTTCACACGTTGCGGCATAATCAAGGGCATCGCATAATGTTTCGAAATCTGCATGTCGGATAGCTTTGCCGCGTTGGGTGGGCGTTGGGTGGCTCATTTATCTTGCCTTGTTTTTGGGTCCCGCTTGAACGCGCCATCCAAAACTGGAGAGGACGGAGCGCCAACAAAAAAAGTTTTATTAGTGTATTAACCTAATAAGTAAAGGTTACCCTAACACACTAAAATCGTATCATTTTTCACCATTTGATACATTTTGTAACAAATTTGTTACAGCCCAAGGCGCTCTCTGGCCATCTCATCCGCAATTTCGTTTGTTGGACGGGCGCTGTCCTCCGAACGGGTGAAGATTTCCTTCAATGTGACCCGCAACCCTTCGATTTTGGCGTCCACCCAAGCATAATCATATGTTCCAGAAACCTCAGCAGCCACATTGATAATTCCCCCAGCATTGAGCACATAATCAGGACAATACAGGATATCACGCTTTAACAGCTCCGCGCCCATATCGGGCGTTTTAAGCTGGTTATTGGCAGCCCCGCCCACAATATAAGCTTGGATATCGTCGATTGTTTTCGCATTAATGGCGCCGCCTAGCGCGCAAGGCGCGAAAATATCGGCTTCCTGCGCGTGAATAACGTCGACAGATACAATTTCGGCGCCCAATTCTTCGGCCGCGCGCTGCACGGCGGCTTCATTGATGTCTGCCACGATTAGTCGTGCCCCAGATTTCTTCAGCCGTCTTGCAAGGTCATAACCAACATGCCCAAGCCCTTGGACAGCCACAATTAAACCGCCCACGCCTTCCACGCCAAGCTTATGTTTGACCGCGACCTCAAGGCCACGAAAAATACCATCAGCCGTATGAGGTGAAGGGTCCCCAGACGCTGCATCGCCCTCATCCAACCCGGCGACAAAATCTGTCTGTGTCTTAATAATCCTCATGTCATCCGGTGAGACACCAACATCCTCTGCGGTGATATATTGACCGCCGACTTTCTCGACCGCCCGGCCGTAAGCTGCGAATAATGCTTCTCGGTCAAAGTCACCCTCGGGCCTAAGAATGACGCCCTTGCCACCACCCAAAGGAATTTCAGCCATCGCATTTTTGTAACTCATGGCGCGCGAGAGACGCAGCACATCTGTTAAGGCGTCAGAATCACTGCCATAGCTCCAAAACCGCGTCCCACCGCTGGCAGGTCCGCGGTTTGTGTTATGCACGGCGATAAAACATTGAAGCCCGCTTTCAGGTTCCGAAAATGTATATACACCTTCGTGGTTATCGAAATCGGGATGAGAGAAAATAGACATATGAGGCTCTTACGGCGCAGCTAAAGGCAATAAATTCTAAACTTAAGCTTTTTTAAGCGTCGCCAGAGCTTGGCACGTCGAGCGTAAGGTTCCCAAGGCAAAAGCTGCCCCCGTCCCATCTCCAATCCCGATGCCCATATCGTGCATGGGCTCTAACCCCATACGGTCAAGAAGCGCTCGATGAGCCGGTTCAGCGGTCACATGTCCAGCGATACAATGGGAAATGGAGTCAGGATTGAGCTTGTGCAATACGGCTGCCGCTGCGCAGACCACGTAACCATCAAGTATAATAGGAATCGCTTGATGCCGCGCCGCTAAGATCGCACCGACCATACCAGCAATATCTCGCCCGCCAAAGCAGCGCAGAACCTCTAGCGGGTCAGAAAGCAGGCCCTTATGCAAAGTCGCGCCTGCTGAGACCGCTTTGATGCGAGCGCTTGCCGCATCCCCTGTTCCGCCGGCCCAATATTCCGCCGTGCCGCCATAAAGACCAAAGGCAATCGCTGCTGCCGCCGTTGCGCTCCCGAATCCAGCATTTCCAAGCGCAATGATATCTGCCCCTTCCGCCACGACCTCCATGCCAAAGGCAATCGCTGCTGCGCAGTCCTTTTCAGATAGAGATGGCTCCACCGTAAAATCTGCCGAAGGGTACTCAATTCCAAGTTCATAAACCTTAAAAGCCGCCTGGAGAGACACGGCAACGCCGCGCACCCCCGCTGCACCTTCTGTCATACTTTTAACGCGGGTCTGTGCTTTGGAAATGACTTCATCGCCAAAGACGTTTTTGGCAACATCATGCGTGCCAGCAAAGACCGCAATCAGGGGGCGGTCAATTGACGGCGCTTTTGCCTGCCAGCCTGCGAGCCATTTGGCGTAGCGCGTATTTCGACCCAATGGACTGAGGTATTCCCCAAAGTCTCTGATCACATGCTTAACGTGATCACACGCCCCCTCATCCGCTGCGGGCATGGAGTCCGTTAAGGCACGGATATCGTCAAATGGGCGTCCAGATGTAGCTTCGGCTGTCATGTGAGCTTCCTATGAAAAATCGCGCAAACATTAAAGTCTTAAAAACCTTGATGACGTAGAATTATGACATGGGAAATACAATATTAAGAGATGTTATAGTGATAGGCGCCCTTGGGGTTGGCCTGGTGTTTGCCTTTCAACATCGAGATACTCTGTACGCGATGGCGGGATTAGAACGTCCGGCGAGACAATCTGAAGTCCAGATTGCTCCGCAGCCACCACAAGCGAAGCAAACAAGTCAAGGCAGCGTTGTCTCCATTCCTAAATCTCATCGCGACGGCCAGTTTTGGGCAGATGCAACGGTGAATAGCGGTTATGTACGTTTTCTTATTGATACGGGCGCCTCTGCCGTAGCTCTAACAAAACAAGACGCGCAGAAAGCTGGGTTACGATTGCACGAATTGACCTATGACGTTCCAATTCGCACCGCAGGTGGACGCAATATGGCTGCGCGGGTAAACTTGAAATCCATCGCTGTTGGCTCAATTACCTTGCGAAACGTAGAAGCCTTAGTGGTACCCGAAGGACTGGAAACCTCACTATTGGGAATGACTTATCTCGGACAACTCCAAAAGGTCGAGGCAACGCCGAGCGCCCTCCTGCTACGCCTTTAAAACAATGCTTTTCGCGCCATATTTGCGGCGACAAGCAGCAAACATATTCCAAATATCAATTTGAGCTTTCGTTGACTCATAGCGTGAGCCATCCGTGCACCGAGTGGTATTGTCAGAAACGCCACAAATGCAACTAAGACGAACCCTAGTAAATTCACATACCCCAGTGAAAAGGCGGGCCTTCCCGAAAGGCCCCATCCGGAAATAATAAACCCCGCGGTAGCCGGTAAAGCTATCGCAAAACCAAATCCAGACGCAGTCGCAACAGCCCGATGAATAGGTACCCCGCATATACTCATAAGCGGTACCGTTAGGGAGCCGCCGCCTATGCCCATAAGTGAAGATAAAACGCCCACGCCGCCGCCCACAACAGGACGGGCAATCCCGCCTGGAACGCTGTCTCGAAGCTTCCAATCTGGACGACCGAAAATGAATTGCATCGAGATGACTCCGGCCACAATCGCAAATAATAGCGTGAGCGCCTGCCCCGACATTTTCGGCGCAAGCCATATTGCCGCTAAAAACGCCCCCAACCCTATCCAAAGCGCATAGGATAAAAGCGGGTTTTTAGGCCATAACAAATCCCAATCTACTGCTCCATGTTTATGGTGGCTTCGGGTTGCGCGCAGCGCATTAACTATAATAATCGCGGAAGATGTCGCCACCGCGCAATGCATCACAACATCTTCCGAAACACCCAAAGTCGAAAACGCGAAATAAAGCGCGGGCACCATGACGGCCCCGCCGCCTATCCCGAACAGCCCTGCGCTCAAGCCGGCCATAGCGCCAACAATAAGAAGCGTGGCGATAAGCGGTAAATATTGCGCGAAATCTGCCACTACGCTGCGATATTTAGCTTTGACATTGCCTCAGCCCCCATTCGGATGACCTGAGCGGGCTTAGCCCCAGACGCCATGCCTTCGCTCAAGGTCCTGCGCCAGAGCCGTGCGCCGGGGCGCCCAGCATATAGCCCCATAATGTGACGGATTATTGCTTTAGCCGAGCGATCTTCCTCTTGCTTGCGTTCGGTGTATTGAATGAGATCTTGTACAACGTCTTCCCGGGTGGAGGTAAAGGCATCTCCCCCATAAAAAAGCTCGTCCACATCACGTAATATCCAGGGGTCATGATAAGCCGCACGGCCCAGCATTACCCCGTCTAGTCCTTGCGTTTCGGCCTGCGCCTCCGCGATAGTTTTGATCCCGCCATTGAGCACTATTTCCAAATGCGGATAGCGAGCTTTAATTGCATGTACTAACCCGTAATCAAGCGGCGGAACATCACGGTTTTCTTTAGGCGATAATCCCTTGAGCCAGGCTTTTCGCGCATGAATTATGAAATGGGTACAACCTGCCGCAGACACCTTTTCGATGAATGCGGGCAGAGTCTTATCTAAGTCCTGATCGTCAATTCCAAGACGGCATTTAACCGTCACCGGAACCTGCACGGCCTCCGCCATAGCGCTGTAACACTCCGCGACCAAATCTGGCTCAGCCATAAGGCAGGCCCCAAAACGTCCCGATTGCACGCGGTCCGACGGGCATCCAATATTGATATTAATTTCATCATAGCCAAATTGCTCACCAACCTTAGACGCCTTGGCAAGTTTTACCGGGTCACTGCCCCCAATCTGTAGCGCTACAGGATGCTCTTCGGGGTTATAGGCGATCAAGAAATCCTTATCCCCATGAATGACCGCATCTGCGACCACCATCTCGGTATAGAGCAAAGCATGGTTGGACAGTCGCCGATGAAACCAGCGACAGTGCCGATCAGTCCAATCCATCAT
>JAHDCL010000077.1:5292-11723 GCA_020629875.1 Hellea sp. | reverse complement strand
TCGGCGTAGATGTAACCTCGATTAAACAAAATCGCCAGAGCGGACTTATAAATGTCATCAGAATGTGTTATGAGAAGGTTCGGCTTTGGGGGCCTAACCTAGAAAGACGAAGATGGCGCAAAAATTTTTTGGAACAATTTTCGGACGGCGGAGAAAAATTACTCCTGGCCGAAACTCGTTTGTCGGTGAGTTCAAGGTAATAAAACCTGCAAAAGACATCGCCGACTTCCAATACCCTCCTGAATCCAGTTTCTACCAAGAGCAAAAGGATGACGTCAAAATTAGTAAAGATTAACCGATTATGACTTCCTATGCATTTTTGCATATCTCTAACAGCTGTCTTGGTTGTATAAATTAACTTTTGAACTTTCTACATACCGGGCATCAAATTCAGCGGAATTAGCCGCTCGATGTGGAGACTAAAATGACTACACAATTTACTGGAACTGGATTTACAAGCGTAGAAACACGCACTTTCCGTCCAACTTTCGAAGGTGCGCAAGCCCGCCGTGAGCGCGCAACGCTCAACCTTATCGGCCGCCGTAATGCACGCCGTGATCGTCGTGCGAACCGCGCAATCTAGTTTGCTTTTACGCAATGCCGCGTCAAATGACACGGCGATAAGTTAGGGCTTTTGTCCTAAAAGACTGGTCCATCCGGACAGAGAGGGCTGAGGGGAAACCTTCAGCCCTTCTTTTTTGAAAGCGTCCATCACGGTTTCAAATTGCTCGTCTAAAATGCCCGAAAGTATAACTTTGCCGCCCGGCGCGAGAGCCTTCGCTATCTCTGGCGCGAGCCCCATTAACGGGCCAGCGAGGATGTTGGCGAATATCAGGTCAAATTCCCTACCTTTTAGATGCTTGCTATCAAATCCGTCCGCTTGATAGCTCTTAATGTGCTCTGACACGTTGTTCACGGCCGCATTTTCGAGGGTTACATCTACGGCGTCTTGATCAATGTCCGTCGCCAAAATATCGTGAGATAAGGCCTTTGCAGCCGCGATTGCCAATACGCCCGCGCCGCAACCTAAGTCTAAGACACGCTGCGGGGCGAAACCTGTGCTTAGAAGCCCGTCAAAAATAAGTAAGCAGCCCTTGGTCGTGCCGTGATGGCCTGTCCCAAATGCGAGCCCTGCATTTATCTCGATAGGAAAGGGGACTTCGTGAGGGATATTATTTTTGTCATGTGTCCCAAAGAGCCAGAATCGGCCTGCTTCGACAGGGGGCAGGCCCGTTTGGCTCTTGGAAACCCAATCTTCATCCGGGAGCTGAGTAATAAAGCATTCCATATCATCCGGTAACGATAGTCCCTCAAGACAGCTTTTGGCTTGAGCCTCGGTCTCGAAGAGTGCCTGAACATGCATTGTTTCTGGCCCATCCTCGAAAAGAGAAACTGCTAATGCTTCCATCTCGCTATCAAATCCCAATTGATCGGAAACGTTGAAAGCTGCGTCCTTGGAGCCCCGAATGAAAAGGGCGAATGGCGGTGTATCAGTCATCATCTTGCAATTCTGTAGCGAGGCATTCTTTATTGTTGAGTTGCCCGTTAACGGCGCCGCACAACATGTAGAGCATGAGTTCGGGTTCGCCCGCATGACCACTATGAGCGTCTTTGGGGTCCACGAAGTCGCTCACCATCGGAATGATTTTGTCAGCGAATTCGAGGCGCATGTCGATCATTTCAAATCCGATACTTTCCACTAACTCGGCGCGCAGACGATTGTCCAAATAGCTAAGATTATTTTGCTCGGGCCTTATCGAACGGCGCCAAAGCTGCTCGTAAAATGGTACAAGTTCATAACTCAGGAAGTCATTTAGCTCTGACATGGCTATAATTTTTGGGCGGTCTTTAGGCCCTATTTTTGCGATGGGTTGTGAAACCTTGTTGGATAAATCACTTAACGATAGCAGGGCCAGTTGATTGGCGAGCATATATGTTTCGCTCCCGCGTATCATGTCATCATGAATGGTTTCGCGGCCATCTGATAGGGCTTCTTGCATGACATCAAAGGTGATTTTGCTGCCTAAGCTCTCAGTGACAAAGGCGAATTGGTTTGTTTTCAGAACTTGGTGACTCGCTGTTCTGCAGATCTCGTTATAGCTCACACGGTCGCCCTGACTGGCAAAACTCTTTCCGGCTGCGTCGAGCGCTGCGCTGCACATGGCCCCGCGAATAGCGTTGCGGATTTCTCCGCCTGCAGGCCCCAGATACATCACCGCATCACTGAAGCCATAATTGACCAAGTCGTCCTTTAAGATACGATTGAATTTACGCCTAAGCCCCGCGATATTTTGTGATGTCCCGCGATTGTCATCCTGCCCAACATGGGCAAATTGAACATTATCCCAGAAAATATTATCCCAAAAGACGCGGTAAAGAACGAACTCTAAATTATCATCAATCTCTAAGGTTTGCTTGTCCATGCATACCAGCTCGTCGAGTCGGAGCTTTGCACCCGGTAAGGCGGTGTCAAACTCGGTCGGGCTATCGGCTTTTATATAAATATGCGGTGTTTCTATTCCAGAACCGTTATACGGCGTTTCGCCGCAAAGCGTCGTTATCAATCCATCAGAGGCTTCCAGATTATAGGCTCTTGCAATGCCTCCTAAGAAATCATCTGCAAGCTGTTCCTTGGTTCGGTCCTCGGTCCAACCAATGCCGTGAAGGTAGATAATGTTGACGCGGTTTTTGAGTTTGCCGGGTATCGGGTCAGCAAGGTATTCAAGCCCCTTAAATCCGCCGTCATTTCCTCCCTCCGAGGCGAGGGAATTAATGTGATGAACCTTTAGAGGGACTTTCCCCGAACTGATACAGCCCGTCAGCCATAGGGCTGAGATGATCAAACACATCAAACGTATCATCACGTTCGCTCCACAAATCCGTCTAACACTTTTTTCTCGCCAGCTTTTTCAAAAGCTACTGTAAGCTTTGTCCCGTCCGCAGCTTTGATTGTGCCATATCCAAATTTCTGATGGAAGATACGTTCTCCGACTTTGAAATTAGACTCTTTACCTTTGGCGGGACGTTTTACTGCGTGACCTTCTATCTCGCGAGGGGAACGTCCAAAGCTTTTTCCTGTATTTTTCTTGAATCGTTGCCAGCCTGGCGAATCATAATTTCCGCGTGAGTGTTCGAAACTCTCGGTGAATTTTTCTGCAACTTGGTTCACATATTTTGGGGTGTCATGGTAACCCGCTTCGGAAGCTGCTTCGACGTGGCTCGGCGGTAATTCGTCAATGAAACGCGAAGGGAGAGAGGATTGCCAAGAGCCATAAACCTGCCGGTTGGCAGCGAAGTATATTTTGGCCTGCTCTCGGGCGCGCGTAATGCCAACATAGGCGAGACGACGTTCTTCCTCCAGGCCTGCCATGCCGCTCTCGTCCATAGATTTTTGACTCGGAAACATGCCTTCTTCCCAACCCGGGAGGAAAACTAGCGGGAACTCCAGACCTTTAGCGGAGTGTAGCGTCATGAGTGATATTTCATCTTCTTGAGGCCCGCTTTCAACATCGAGGACGAGGCTGACATGTTCCAGATACGCCTCAAGCGTATCAAACTCGCCCATGGCCTGAATAAGTTCCTTTAGGTTCTCGAGGCGGCCTGCGGCCTTGGCGTCTTTGGTGTCGCGCCACATCTGAGTGTAGCCGCTTTCATCCAAAATACGTTCCGTCATTTCGGTATGCTTTATGCTAACGGCTTCGTTACGCCAGCGATCAATATCCATGATGAAGGCGCGCAGAGCTGTGCGAGCTTTGCCGCGTATTTCATCGGTCTTGGTCAGCTCTCGCGTTGCTTGCTCCAGGCTAACATTCATCATGCGGGCAGCTGTTTGGAGTTTCTGAATCGTGGTTGCACCAATGCCGCGTTTTGGGGTGTTGACGATACGCTCAAACGCCAAATCATCCGTATCTGATTTCAGCACGCGCACATAGGCATGGGCATCGCGGATTTCCAAACGTTCGAAAAAGCGCGGTCCGCCAATGACGCGATAGGGGAGTCCGAGCTGAATAAACCGTTCTTCGAAGCTACGCATTTGCCGCGAAGCACGAACGAGAATGGCAACGTCGTTATATTTACGTCCTTTACCACGCCAACTTTCAATCTCATCGGAAATGAGGCGCGCTTCCGCGGGGGCATCCCAAACACCTGTTACAGTGACTTTGTGCCCGCCATTATCTTCAGTCCAAAGTGTTTTACCTAAGCGGCCTTGATTAGCAGCTATTAGGCCAGAGGCCGCGCCTAAAATATGTTCCGTGGAGCGGTAATTACGTTCCAACTTGACGACTTTTGCGCCAGGGAAGTCTTTCTCAAAACGCAGAATGTTATCGACTTCGGCCCCGCGCCAACCGTAAATCGACTGGTCATCATCTCCAACGACGCAGATATTATGTGAGCCTTGAGCCAGCAAGCGCAGCCAAAGATACTGGCAGACATTGGTGTCCTGATATTCATCCACCAGCATATATTTAAATTTGGTATGATATCTTTTCAGGATATCTTCATTTTCCATGAACAGGGTCAGGTTATGTAGTAGGAGGTCCCCAAAATCACAGGCGTTGAGTACCTTTAATCGTGCTTGATAAATCTCGTAGATTTTTTGACCTTTGCCGTCCGCGAATTTGAAGCTTTCATGGGTAGAGACTTTGTCGGGCGTCCAGCCTTTATTCTTCCAGCTATCAATGAGGCTCGCCATATAGCGAGCGGTCCATTTTTTGTCGTCAATATTTTCCGCTTTGATGACTTGTTTGAGCAGGCGGATCTGATCGTCTGTATCAAGGATAGTGAAGCTGGATTTTAGTCCGACGAGCTCGGCGTGAATTCGTAAAATCTTTGCGGCGATTGAGTGAAATGTGCCCAGCCAGGGGAGGCCTTCAACGGCGTCACCAATCAAGCCGCCCACGCGTTCACGCATTTCTCTCGCCGCCTTATTTGTAAAGGTAACAGATAGAATCTGTGACGGGAACGCCATGCGGTTTTGCAATATGTGGGCGAGGCGGCAGGTAAGGACTCGCGTTTTTCCGGTACCGGCACCCGCCAAAACAAGGACGGGACCTTCGGTGGTTAAAACGGCCTCTCGTTGTTCGGGGTTTAACCCATCAAGATAGTTTCCGCTTTGAACTGAACGCACAGGCATAGCTTGAGCGGACAAGCTTGGTTCAGGTCTGGGCGGCACAGGCCGGAAAGAATCAGGGGCAGACATGAGGGGAACATAAGGACAACATTCTGCTTTGGCTATGGGCGGCACAGAGAAAAAGCGCGACCGCCTTAATTTTGTCAGTAATTTGTGTTATGGTCTTTTATGCGTAAAATTTTTTATCTGTTCCTATTTTCAGCGTGTCTTTCTGCAAATGCTGATGCACAATCTAGCTCGCCAAAAGATGAACCCGCAAAAGACGCGCCGACAACAAAGGAAGAAAAAAGAGAAGAGGGGACAGCCCAAGGCAAGCCTATTGACCTTGATTCCTTCTTTAAGAAAGGTGAGGAAAAGGCTGGAACGGCAAGCTGTGATAAGCCCGCGAAACCTGCAGATCCAATGGCTTAGCGCATAATTTCCAGATGAGGTTTTACATGATTAGAGGATTATATATGTTTGCGGTTGCTGCGCTTTTGCAGGCTTGTTCGCAGACCGTAACATCCCCTTCTGTGGGCTGGGTATTAGTCGATGACTTCGAAGCACCCTCCGCTGTAACTGCCTGGACCCATATTGATACGCAAAATGAAACAGATCCCTTCGTTCTCAACCCCCAAATCTCAGAGATACGTAAAGAAATGGGCGCGGATAATAGTTATTTGCTCAGAAAACCAGCCGCAGATGGAATCGTAGGGAACCGAAAGGCAATAAGCTTCCGCGCTTTACCCCAGCTTATTCCGGCGGAGGGCACTTTCACGCTTTACACGCGGATTAATGTTGAGGCCTTCCCCAATAATCACTCTTTCGGACTTAGCAATCTTGGAGAAAGCGAAATTGTAGACAAGGGATATGATTCCTTCGAGCCGATGATCCGAGTTACAGATAAGGCTGAGTCCGATGGCACAAAGAATGACGGGACTTTGATGGTTCTGAGTGGGTATAAGACCTATTCTAAAATCAACAATCCGCTAACGGGGGGGAAAGCAGGGCCTTTGAAGCCCGGAGTTTGGTATGAGCTTTGGATAGTTATCAATAATGGCCCTAAAGTGAAAGGTGGTCAGAGTTATGATCTCCATATTCGCGGCGGAGAGTTCGCCGACAGACAGTTAGTCTTTAGCGGTGCCGTGTTTCGCATGGGGCGGGAGGCTCCGCTCAGAGCATTCATGGCGATTAGTAATACGGGCCCAAAGAAGCAGCCCTACGGCAATGGGGGTGTGCGCTATGATGATATTTATCTTACGCCCGGACAGCTTTTAACAAAACCCTAACCCACGACCGATAGGTGGGTGAGATCACCTTG
>JAHDCL010000077.1:0-5192 GCA_020629875.1 Hellea sp. | reverse complement strand
GACAGCTTTTAACAAAACCCTAACCCACGACCGATAGGTGGGTGAGATCACCTTGAGGTTTCATTGCGATTGTCTCAGGGTCTTTACCCGCATGATGGGAAAGCGCATGCCGCGTTGGTTTTCCATTTGCATTGAGCGCCACAAATGTAACCGTTTCTATTTTAATGATGTCGCGCTTATCCACCATAGTCCGGACATGGCAACGCACAGATAGGAAGGTTCGGCCTATTTTTGCCGTTTCAACACCTATTTCTAATACTTCGCCATTTGTGGCGGCAGAGATGAAATTTAGCTCACTCATAAATTTCGTGATTATCTGAGTGTGCTTCATCTGACACGCGCAATAAATACCGCATTCTTCATCAATCCAGCTGAGCAAGCGTCCTCCAAATAATGCGCCGCGGCAATTCAGATCTTCCGGTTTTATTAGTTTTCGTGTGCGATATTTAAACGACATCTCTGCCTCCACATTGCGCCCCGTTACTTAGATAGCGCGGGAAGGAAGGGCCGCCCAGAGGAATTGCCGGGAATCGCCCCTCTGGACATCAAATGCCGCGAAATTGTGCAGCTTTAATGACGGTTTGCGTAAAACTTATCTTTGGGTTGGCAAATTTTTTGACTGAACACGCTTCAAAACCCAGACCCTTAGATAAGAGGCGAGGTTCTGGTTTATCCGATTTGTCGTGCGTTGGTCATCCAATTCGCGGATGAAACTTGCAAATGATTTGCCGCTCTGTACTACCGCCAAGTCTATCACTTCCCAAAATTCTGCCTCTAGAGCGAGGGAGGTCCGATGGCCATGAATAGAGAGCGAGCGTTTAATCATCGCTCTCTGAAGCGTCATTCTTTTTCTGGCCCAATTTATGCCCGTCCAAATGCCCTTGGAGCTTTTTTGTCAAAGCCTTTGCTTTTTCCTTTTCGGACTTTTTCATCCCAAATTTAACACGGTTCTCCGCCGCCTTAATCACCTTTTGGTGACGGGCTTTAGCTTTACGAGCCTTGTTAAAATTGACGATATTATCGGGCATTTAGCGCGGTTTTATCATTAATTCAGGCCGGACGACTTTATCAAATTCTTTCTCAGTAACGAAGCCAAGCTTTACGGCTTCTTCGCGCAATGTCGTTCCGTTCTTATGCGCGGTCTTGGCGACCTTTGTGGCATTGTCATAGCCGATAGTTGGCGCGAGGGCGGTGACGAGCATGAGCGAGCGGCCGAGCAAATCTTCAATCCGATCTTCATTGGCCTTGATACCTTTAACGCATTTATCAGTGAAGGCGCGAGCACTATCGGAGAGCAGCGTGATGGATTGCAGCATGTTATAGGCCATCACGGGCTTGTAGACATTTAATTCGAAATGTCCTTGAGAGCCAGCCATTGAAATGGCCGTATGATTACCCATCACTTGGGTGCAAACCATGGTCAGCGCTTCGCACTGCGTTGGGTTGACTTTGCCGGGCATGATGGAAGAGCCAGGCTCATTCGCCGGGAGTGATATTTCGCCAAGTCCTGAGCGAGGACCTGATCCTAAGAATCTGATATCATTGGCAATTTTAAAGAGAGAAGCGGCGACAGTATTAAGCGCGCCATGGGCGGCAACATAGCTATCATGCGCGGCAAGGGCTTCGAATTTATTGCCTGCGGTTCTGAAAGGGAGTTTGGTGAATTTGGCCACTTCAGCGGCAAAACCACCAGCAAATCCTGGCTTAGCATTGAGCCCTGTACCCACGGCTGTTCCGCCTTGGGCAAGCGGATAAAGTTCCTTCAACGCCGCTTTAGTACGGGTGATGCCTTTCTTCACTTGGGCGGCGTAGCCGGAGAACTCTTGACCCAATGTCACAGGGGTGGCGTCCTGGGTATGTGTACGGCCGATTTTGATAATCTTACGAAACTCTTTGGCCTTTTTGTCCAGCGCGGCATGTAGGTGCTCCAGCGCCGGGAGGAGGTTGTGATGAATTTCTTCTGCGGCCGAGATGTGCATGGCCGTTGGAAAGGTGTCGTTAGAGCTTTGACTGCGATTGACGTGATCATTCGGATGCACTGGATCTTTGGAGCCGATGACACCACCCAGAATTTCAATTGCGCGGTTTGAAATAACTTCGTTAGCATTCATATTGGATTGGGTGCCTGAGCCCGTCTGCCAGACAGATAGGGGGAAGTTATCGTCAAATTTACCTTCGGCGACTTCCTTGCCCGCTTTCGCGATGGCATTGGCAGTTTTTGCGTCCAAGTTCTTCAAGTTCTTATTGGTGAGAGCGGCAGAACGCTTGATGATGCCGAGAGCGCGAATAAGCGATGATGGCATTGTCTCAACACCAATCGGGAAGTTAATTAGGCTTCGCGCCGTTTGCGCGCCATAATATTTGTCGGCAGGGACTTCTAGCGGGCCGAAGCTATCGGTTTCCGTACGCATTTTTGTCATGGGAGTCTCATTTAGTTGGAGAAGTTATTTCTTGCGGAAGGCGTCCAGGCTGACAACCTTATCACCTGACTCTTCGGGTTTTTCCGATTTGGCGGTTTCAGCCTCGGTCGAAGATTCTGTATTTGTCACGTCCTCATTCGCTGTCTTGGCCTTTGACTTTTTGGGCTTGGGCGCTTTGGCAGGTGTGATTTTGGCGATTTCGGGCGCGGCGGGTTCCATTTCTTTAGGCGGATCGAATTGCAGGGCGAAGCCGACGCTTGGATCATGGAAGCGCGTAATAGCGTGATATGGAACTTTGAGATATTTCGGGATGCCGCCGAATTTCAGTGTAACTTCGAATTCATCTGCGTGAGCCTGAAGATCCCAAAATTGGTGCTCGAGGACAATAGTAATCTCGTCGGGATATTTTTTGGCTAAGCCTTCGTCGATCTCCGCGCCCGGATAGCGTGTCAGGAAGGTGATGTAAAAATGATGCGCTCCCGGCAGGCCGTCTTCGCGGATAACGCGGCGAATAGCATCGCGCACGACTCCTCGTAACGCTAGTTGCGTCATTTGCTCATAATTCATCAAGTCTTGACTCATGGCTCTACCCTAAATCACTCCCCGTGCGCGTCAACAGGCGTTTTCGTGAAATGGCTGAGAAGTTAGTGCTTTCCATCCGCCCGATTGGCGCTATCGTAAACCCTCTATGGTGGACACGCTTGAAACACGAAAAGACGACTATTTTTACCCGCCCCACGCGCAGCCATTGAAGGGGGATGAAGGGTTTATCTACTCGACGTGGAAATTCCTGCGTAATCCTATCGAGGGGTTCGGCCCGATGGCGTATAGCCAACCTATCGTGAGCGTCCCAAACTTTGGCAAAAAACTCCACGTTATTACCGACCCAGAGGGCATGATGCAGGTGCTGGCTTTAGAGGCTAAAAAGTTCACCAAGACTGCAATTGATGCGCGGATATTGGGGCCTGCCACCAAAGAAGGACTACTGTCTGTGCATGGTGAACAATGGAGGCGTCAAAGGCGAGCTGTCGCCCCGATGTTCGCTAAACGCCATATGGCGGAGCTTGCGCCTATGATAACCGAGGTATTGAACGAGTTCAGTGCGAAGCTCGATAAAGAGCCTGTGCTAGACTTAAACTCAGCTATGGCAGAGCTGACCTTTGATGTGCTGGCCAAGGCTCTACTGGGGGATCCGAAAGGGCTTGATGGAGAACGCTTAAAATATGCGACGCGTAATGCGGTTACAGCAGCCGGGACGCTTCGGCCAGACGATCTTGTACCGTGGCCGCGTTGGGTGCCGCGCCCTATCTCACCCAAAGGCTCCCGCGCATTGAAAAAGCTTAAAAAGGCGGCTGATGAATTGCTTGATAGCCGCGACGCAGGAAAACCCGGCGATGATTTGGTGGGTCTTCTTATTTCAGCGAATGATCCCAAGACAGGGCAGAAACTCTCTCGCCGTGAGCGCCGTGATAACCTGATTGGCTTTTTCATAGCAGGACATGAGACAACCGCACTGACCCTCACATGGGCACTCTATCTGGTGGGTAGGCATAAGCCTACAGCAGAGCGTATTCTGGGGGAGGTTCTAGAAACATGCGGGCAGGGTGATGTAGCCTATGAAGATATCGACAAGCTCACATTTACACGTGCCGTTTTGGATGAGACAATGCGTCTTTATCCGCCCGCGCCTATGCTAAACCGCGAATGTCATGAGGAGACTGAAGTCCACGGCCGTAAGATTGACGTTGGAGATAGATTTTTGCTCTGTAATTACGTTATGCACCGGACAGAACGACTATGGGAAAACCCTCATGCTTTCGATCCTGATCGTTTTATCCGCCAGCCAGAATTAAAAGCCAAAGGCGCGCCTTACATGCCCTTTGGCGCGGGGCCGCGTATTTGTGTGGGCATGGCTTTCGCCCTTATGGAGGCTGTAATGGCGTTGGCTACGATTGTTCGGGGTTATGATATTCAGATTTCGGAAGACTGTTATCCAAGGCCGCTCATGACGGTGACCCTGCGGCCGGAAGGCGGCGTGCCCGCTAGGCTCATCCCGCGAAATAATATGGCTTGATATGTGGCTTGCGCGCACTATCTAGGCTCTCTGGCCAAATTTTCTGAGGACATCTAAATGCCATTGACGCGACTCGACCATGTTAATCTCCGCACTACTCAGCTTGAAGAGATGATCCGCTGGTACGAATCTATTCTTGGCTTGACCTTGGGCCCTCGGCCGAATTTTTCATTTGATGGCGCTTGGCTGTATCTCGGGGATATAGCGATCGTTCATATCATCGTAATTGATGATGACAAGGCAGTTGGGTCCGAGGAAAGCCTGAAGTTAGAACACTTCGCCCTACGCGCGACAGGTCTGCGAGAATTTGAAGATAAGTTAAACGAGAATAACGAGCGCTACAGGCGAAATGACATTGCAGACTTTGGCATTGCGCAATTCAACATTTGGGACCCTGATGGGAACCATATTCATGTGGATTTTGTGCTGAATGAAGAGGATTAGCGGTTGCTAAGCTTTGTTCAAGTTCTTGATGGATAAGTGGGAGGCTTCCTGTTGCCGGCTGCCTCCCGAAGCCCGCCTAGCGGCCGTGGCGGCTAGGAGTTAAAGCGAATTATTCCGCACTGCTTACGCAGCGAGGGCAAACTCTTCAGTGTAATTATCATTTGCAATTACTATAATTGGGCATTTAACGGTACCCATACGGATGAAAGCTAACTTCTTTAGACGTCTGTCGATCCTATTTCGGCCCCATCAAA
>JAHDCL010000004.1:30401-65189 GCA_020629875.1 Hellea sp. | reverse complement strand
TTTAGAAGAAAAAAATAAATCCGATTTTGACGGCGTTCGCAAATATGTCGTCGGCCGAAATGCTAAGATACTAAGTTATAAATAGAGATTTTCATGCCCGTCAAAGAATTGCACACAGTCTATAAAGGTAAAAAAATAAGAGTTAAGAACACATGGTTGTCTGGTGTAAAATTATACATTGATGGCGATTGCAAAGATACCTCATCTGACCTTATTGCTCTCGGCAACAAACCCATTTTATCTTCTTCCATTGAAACAATAGATGGAAAGGAAATTATCGAAGTCTTCATCGAGGCAATTTTAACAACAAAAATAAAAATTCTCGCCAATGGCGAGATGATTGCTGGAGAGAGTTTTTAAATGTCAAACGACTTGATGGAAATTAAAGAAGAGCTCATCCGCGAGAAATATACGGCGGCAGAGAGCTTGCTGGACGGATTTGACCACACCCCGCGCCTCGCCAAGCCCAAAGCGGGCGCTGCGCCCGCGAAAGAAAGATCGCCCGGCATAGGCACGCGCCGTCGTTTCCGCTCGACCACACCCGGCCTTGTGACGAAATCCACAGCGCGCGCCGAAGGTGTCCACATTATCAATCGCGTGCAAGAAAATGATGACAGTACCGTGTTGATGAGCCCGATGCAGGCCAATGTTCTTCATAGTCTGCGCCGCGCTCTCGCCGTCTCTATGGTCGTGGCCGATCAATTCGCGGATCACACTGGCCTGAGCCAACTTTTAAAAGACAATTTGGAGGGCGGGCTTGCCGCGTCGCGCAAATCTGAGTTTACCGAGCTCCTCGCCGCCTCCTCCGTCATTAGCCTGCATGTTTTTGCCAATATGGCGAGTTACCTTCTGGCGAATGCCCATGCAGATGCGTCGGATGTAAATGTCGAGGTTGGCGAAGTTGAGGAAGTGCTCACGGACAATGCTCAACTTGCTTTGACGGGTGCGCTCTGGGAACTTGACCAAGACCTCGCCATATTCGCGACCAGCGAAGATAAGCTCGTTCCGACGGTCACGGCCTTCCTTGAACAGCTCATGGAAAAGGTCTCACTGCGCGCCTCTAACATGCCGCGATTAGACGCTTTCACGTCTGTGAATTACCGCGTCGAGGAAGATGATTTCCAGATTAGCGGTTTTATGCCCTCGGCGCGCGGAAACAGCTCCAAGCTGACGATGACATTTAAAAAGCCGAACGAAATTGTCGGGAACCATATCGCGAAATATCAAGCCATGAAGCTGGCTAAAATGATTATGGCTTATGATTTTGATCGTAAGCTCAACCCCTTTGTCGAGCTTGGCGGTTTCATCTTTACCTTTATGGGGGATGGCAAACCCGGCACGGGTAAGACGATCCTCATCCAGATGATGGCGGGTCTTATAAATGATTATTGTAACAATGCAGGATATCCCTTCCGTTATCAGAACCTCTCAACGGAAAGTATTGATAGCTATCAAGGCAAATCCGCGCAAAATGCCAAGGCCTTTTTCAATAATGTGATTGACCCCAATGTCATTGGCTTTGGCACGATTGACGATATTGACCAGCTTGCGGGTAAACGCGGCGATCGTCAAAGCTCTGCCGGGCAATTAGAAATCACCGCCGTTTTGATGGAAAGTTTTGCGGGCGCGAATACCGTCGTACGCGGGAACTGTACCTTTGGGATGTTCTCTAACTATCCCGAAAATGTCGATGATGCTTTGCGCCAACGTGCGGGCGCGCGCTTCCTCGTGGACGGACCGCAGACCCGCGAAGACTATATTGATATTCTGCATATCCTCATGGGTAAGAACCACAAAATTCCTGTGGGCGAGCATGAGCTATTTGAAACGCAGCAGATTAAGCGCGCTGTCGCCCGTAGTTTCGAAGCCCATAGCAAGCCGCAAGAAGACGGCCTGATTAGGGTCTATGAAGACACCACGAAACAGCTCGGTAAGCTTGATACGCTCGCCAAGATCGGGACATATTTGGATAATATTCAAAATGTCGATGAGCGCTTTACGGGCCGCGCGATTAAAAACATCACAGACGCCATCAAAGTCCGCGCCATGGATTTTGAACTTCCCGATGAATGGATGGAAAACCCTGATCTCTTCTTGTTCAAGGATTACGACACCAAGAAAAACATGATCGGTGATTTATCGGTACCCATCACTGTCGACATGGTCCTGCAAGAAATCAACAGATATGCGGACTCAGAATTCCGCTATGCCGATAAGTCAGATGAAGTCGCGATTGAAAATATGGTGCGCGAATATGGACGACAGGAAGAAGCGAAGAAGCGGTATTTGAAGGGTAAGAAGTGACCTGGATTGCTGCCACCATTATAGTCCTCATATTTGGTGCTACTGGGTGTTTTGGCATCGGCAGGCTGCAGCAACGGCTGACATCAAACAACACTCCGTTTTGGATAACCGGCTTGGTGATTACTACGAGTATTTTTATCGTATTCACTGCTGTGTTTGGAATATTATTTTTTGTGTTGGACGCAGATGTCCTCGGTGGACAAGGTAATCTTAAGTTAATTCATGCGCCTGCTTTCGCGGCAGTGCCTACAACCCTAATAGGTCTAATTTATATAGTCGGTATTGTAATTAGGGTTGTAAAGCCTGACTTTGGAGAAAAGTCGTCATGATGCGCCTCGTTAAAAATGGCCTCATGTTTGGCAATCTTGTCGAGGTAAAATCGGCAGCATTGGTGGAGCGTTACAACCGCGCGCTTGAACATCTCATTGGCAAGACGACGGAGCTCACCGAATTTCATATTGATATTTCGGGCTTCTCGCCAGAGATTGGCCATGAGTTTGAGGATGATTTATATCTCAATCCCAAGGGCTGTAACCAGATGTTTATTCTGCTCTCAACGGATCAGAAGACAGCGCCGCTCCTAAATTCTCATTTCTCAACCTCGCGCTCTATCTTGCGGCACTATATTGGGGAGAATGAAAATCAACTCTTTGCCCTCACCGCGCGCGAAGCCGTGGCGGGCGAGCTGATGAATTCCGTCTTTGCGATGAATGACCCGCAAGATTTGCTGCACATAAACCAAATCGATATTGAAGCCGACACCATCCAAGAACATGTCGCCGAAGCGAACTTACTCGGCGGGCACATAGAGCGCTTCATGACCGAAGATGATGCCTGGTGGGATGATGTCCTGATTGCAGAAATGATTGAACTCGCCAAACGCACCGGCAATATCCAGCGTAATCCCGTCGAGCTTAAAACTCAGAGCTATACGCAAGGTAATTATTACACATCTCATTTTGGCGGGGTCTATGTCTTTCGCGATACGCAAACCCCAACGGTGATTGCGCGCGAAATGATTGACGGTCTGAATGAGCTCGCCATTGAAAACATCCTAACCTTTGATAACCGCGAGGAGATTGCCAAATTTCTGCGCGATGAAGGCCTGTCCGAATTAATTGTGCAGCGTCCCAATGAAAGCACAGCAGCGATTATCAAGCAGAAGATTGACTTCATTACGATTACGACGGCAGCGCTTTTAGGGCATGACCTGAAGGGGGTCACGCGCCGCAATATTCGCATGCTGGAACGGCGCTATGCCAATGAAATGCCGCCAGAATTTAGCGGCCTGATGGATGTTTACCGCTGGGCGAGCCTTGGCGGCGGCGTGCCGAAAATTGGGCCCGCTCATCCAGCCTTTTTCTACGCCCTTCGTTCCAGCCAGCATGAAGATCGCGACCTTGTTAATATGCTCCTTTCGGATTTGTCTCGTATGGACTTTCGCCAATTGTTCATCACCCATAAGCCGCTTTTCTATCAGGCTTATCGCAATTGGTCCGAGCCAAAGAAAGATTACGTCGTCAAATTCCTCGCGGCGGAATACGCCATGGATAAAGTTGGCGCCCGCGAAGCGCTCTTTGGCGAAGAGCCAACCATGGAAGAACCGGAAAGCCTTTACAGCGCCGAGGATTACAGCGAGACTAAGAAGAAGAGCCGCGTCAAAAGCCCGTGGGGGGTGCCGCTTATCAAAGACGGTGTTGTCCATGTAAGGCCACATGATGATGATGACGACGATGATGATGGTGATAAAAATTATCGACGACGCAAAAACCGCCGCCGCGATATGCGCGAAGAGCTAGATTGGGATAAGAAAAAATATAGAGGCAAGAAAGGACGGAAGAGATGATAATTTGGGTTCGCAATATCGTTTTAATCCTATTCGTCCTGACGATAATCTATGTAACCCTCTCGACCGTTTCGCGCATGCGCCAACGCCAAAAGCTGAAAATCAGCTATGAGGCAGATCATGCAGAAACGCCCAAGGAAGAATTTATCGCCAAAGGCATGAAAAAATATGAGCGCTCATTAAAGCCAAAACTTTTTATCGGCGTGTACCTTTTCCCTCTCGCCGTGATTTTAATTCTCGGCTATTTGGCGCAATATTCCTAAGGAGGCTGCCATGAAAACGATCAAACGCATCTTTATATTTATACTGGCGCTCATTACGGTGGTGCTCATTCACTACTACCTGCCGCAGCGTGATATTGTTCAAGTTGTTAAAACTGACGTAAAGAGAATGGATATCAGTAAAGGCTCGCCTTTCTGGGACAGGCCTGACGCCGGAACAGAAGACCAGGCCACGCGTGATGTCCGTTTTATTTACACCATCAATGACAAAGAAAAGACACGGGTCTATCGCAACGAAGACACGGGGTGGTCATTCCCATTCTATCTTAAGTTTGACAGCAGTGATTTATCTGCCAAGGCGGAAAGCTTCGCAGATGAGGATGATACATGGGTCGCCGTTACCCATTACGGTTGGCGAATTCGGCTTTTCTCTATCTTCCCTAATGCCACCAAAGTTAAGCAGGTCAGCGGGCCCGATGTATTCCTGATCCCTTGGTTTAATATCGTCTTTTTGGGCGCAGTATTTCTATTCCTATTCTGGATCTGGCGAATGGTTCGCCGCTGGAAAAAGAAAAATGTAGACCCGATTGCAGAGAAAATCGGAGATGAGCTGGAAGAAATTGGAGACACAGTCGGCGACCATGCCAAAAAGGCAAAAGCAGAGTTGGACGATTCTCGCTCAGGTTTGAGAAAATTCATGCGCAGGTGGTTTGGCTCTAAATAGGCTCAAGCCCCACAAAACGTCAAAGTTTGTCGAAGCGCTCTTTAGCTTTGAGTGTTTCAACAATTTTCTTCACGTCTTGCGCCGCATCTAATTTTGCAACAAGGATCGACCCATCTTTAACAATGACCGCGAGACCATCTAAACCCACCGTTGTGACTAGTGGCCCATCCGTCTCAATCAGGCTATTCTGCGTGTTATAGGCGATGACGTCACCTTTAACTGCATTTCCAGCATCACCTTTTTTCAGCCCGTGAAGAGAGGTGAAGGACCCGATATCGTTCCAGCCAATATTTGCGGGAACCACGGCAGCATTTTCTGTAGGCTCCATAACGGCATAATCAATAGACTCTGAAGGACAAGCCGCAAAGCTAGCTTCGTCCAAATCAATTTGCCCCGATTTCAACGTTGCTGTTTTGTAGGCTTGGCTGGCCTTCTCAACAATTTCCGGATGGAACTTGTTCATCTCACTTAGCAAAGCCTCGGGTGAGAAAAGAAAGATGCCCGCATTCCAGAAATATCCGCCTTCATCCAGATAAGCTTGCGCGGTCTCACGATCTGGTTTCTCTTTAAAGGCCTCAACTTCAAATGCGCCTGGCGCAATCGCTTCACCTTGCTGAATATACCCATAGCCCGTTTCAGGACCGTTGGGCTCAATCCCAAATGTGACGAGGCATCCCTTTTGCGCGGCCGGGATAGCCGCCGCAACGGAACGGCGAAAAGCCTCTGGCTTAGTCACATGATGATCAGCAGGAGCTAGTAAAATGAGGGCGTCAGGATCGCTCTGCTTTGCATGCAAGGCAGCTACCACAGCGCAAGGCGCAGTATTACGGCCCATGGGTTCAACAATTATGGCGCCCACGGGCATATCCATATCTTTCATTTGCTCCCGTATGGGCGCAGCATGGGCGGCATTACAGATAAAGACGGAGGGGTGGAACAAATCCCCGCTTAATCGCTCCGCTGTTTCCTGAACCATGGTTTGTTCAGTTACGAGCGGCAGCAGTTGTTTTGGCATGGCTTGACGCGAGGCAGGCCATAAGCGGCTTCCCGCTCCACCAGACATTATAACCGGAATAATTTTACCCACATTCATCACAGGTAGTAATTAACATAAAAACCCTTTATAGGGCGTTAAGCGATAGGTTTAATCATCTCTAAACAGCTACGAGACTTTGACTTATCCCCCTAAAGTAACATCGCCTGCACGAAACCTTAAGAGAACCCGGCAATTCCTCAGGGCTCCCTCTTTGGGGGGCTGGAAAGTCCATCTTTTCACGGCGTCGCGCGATGCATCTTCAAATAATCCGTCAGGCACAGATCGTTCAACTTCGATGTTCTCGGTTATGCCGGATGCATTAACGTCCAATTTCATAATCACCCAGCCTTGACGCCCAGAATTGAATGCGCGCCTTGGATATGTTGGCAAAGCAAACTCTTTTGCAGCAAGCTGCTCTCCCCCTAAGCAATCATCTGGATTAGAGTAGCCTTTAACCCAGGGGTCAGGGGGATACTGACTCTTTGGGTTAAATACCTCCTTAGTCGCGCAGCCAGTGATGGTCAGCGAAATTGCAATCAACCACGCCGCCTTCATTCAGATTCTCCAAAGCGCGCTTCAACAAGTTCTACTAAAGCTGAGACCGCCGGCTGGGCATCTTCGCCTGTGGCCGAAATCGTAATATCCTCTCCGCACGCTGAGCCCAACAGCAACAATTCCATGACAGAGTCAGCCACAACGGTTTCCGCACAAACATCATTGTGGCTTCGAACCAAGACTTCGGCGTTAAATTGGAGCACACATTCCATAAACTTATTCGAGGCGCGTGCATGCAAACCACGTTTATTTATAAGTTTAACTGTGGCTGTGGCTGTGCCGCTCAAGTTTCGCCTGCCAGAATTTTTGACGCGATAGCGATATAACGCTGTCCCGCATCTTTCGCTTTTTCGGCGGCATCGGCGAGCGACGCCGTTTGGCGAGCTTCCGCGAGCTTAATCAACATAGGCAGGTTCACCCCAGCAAGCACTTCTACCTTACCATCGCTCAACATAGAAATGGCTAGGTTTGATGGCGTTCCGCCGAACATATCCGTTAACAGTATAACGCCGTTCTTGGCATCTACACGTTTTACCGCCGCCCGAATATCGTCGCGGCGACGCTCCATATCGTCATCAGGCCCGATGCAAACAGTTTCCAAATTATCCTGTGGGCCTACGACATGTTCTGCCGCGCGCTGCAGCTCTATTGCGAGCTGACCATGTGTCACAATAACGAGTCCAATCATGGACGCACCTTCAGTTCTACCGGATCCCGTTGTCCGAAACTGCATCTAAACAATATTTTATGGGGTTGGCTAGCCTTTTATGCGGCCTTTTTCGCCTCAATTTTCTTTTGTTTGCGTTTAGACATTTGCGGTCCACCTCCACGTGTTTGGCGCGGAACATCAACGATAAAGCGCGCACCTTGGATATTGCCATTCGCCGCAGATTGGCGGTTTTCAGCATGTATGCTTCCCTTATGCGCCGTTATTATTTGCCGGCATATCGCCAAGCCTAATCCAGAGTGAGAGCCAAATTGGGCCCCTTTCGGCCGCTCAGTATAAAATCGCTCAAATACTGTCTCTAGATTTTCTTCAGGAATTCCAGGCCCGTCATCGTCAACTGTGATAACGACCCGCTCCTTCTCACCGGCAGAGCGTAATTCCGCCTTTATGCGTACTTCTCCATCTGCAGGGGAAAAGGTCAGGGCATTATCAATGAGATTTCTAAGCACCTGAGCAAAGGGCGTTTCAAAGGCACGTATGAACACCGGATCATCGCCTTGCAGTTCGGTCACATTTCGTAATTGCGGGCCATCTCCGCTACTGGTCTGTGCATAAAATTCAGTAATATTTTCGACAATGTCTTTTACGTCCAAGGTCTGCGCCGTATCACGCGCGAGATTTGCATCCACCTTGGACGCTTTGGAAATGTCGGTAATCAGGCGGTCCATGCGAGAGACATCTTGTTGGATAATTGAAATCAACTTCTCTCGCTGCTCATCTGTTTTGGCGACCCGCAATGTATCTGAAGCAGAGCGCAGCGATGTCAGCGGGTTTTTTATTTCATGTGCCACGTCAGCGGCAAAGTTTGCGATATCATCTATACGCGCATAAAGTCCCTGGGTCATTTCCTGCATGACTGATGACAAATCTCCTATTTCATCACGCCGATCAGATAAATCAGGGATAGCCCCGCGCTTCCGACTAGACCTCGTCACTAGTTCTGCTGCTCTCGCGAGTTTTCGCATTGGAAGCGTGATGAATAAAGTAAGCGCCAAGGATGATAATAGCGTTGCGAGAAATGCTAGCCCAATAATCGGCGCTAATGCGCGCCGCTCAGCATTGATGATACTATCCACATCCGAACTCTCAACCGTCACCACCCCTAAAACCTGTTGGACACGTTTGACAGGCACGCTGACGGTTACGATGAGCTTATCCTCATCGTCATAACGCTGGCCTAGCATTTCATCACCCTCAAGCGCCGTGCGTATGTCACCTTTCAGGTCCCGCCTAAGAGTATCACGCATACGTTTACGCCAAGGCAGGTTATGCGCTTTATCACCTATCCATTTGAGCGTTTTCTCTTTGAAGGCTTCTGGGAAGGCCTCTGGCGCAGCTGTTTCTGGTGTTTCGGGAATAATCGGGTCTAATTGACTTACCGAAATTTCGTCATTCAAAGTTTCTGTGTCGAGCAGCAGTTGCCCGCCCCTGTCATGCAGGCGGACGCGCCAGCGATCCGGAACATTTACACCCTTTAGGACTTGTCTGGCATTCTGAACATCGAGCTGTGCCGCCGAACCATAACCGGTCGCATCCTCACCCATCACCGTTGTGATAGTCGAGGCGAGAGAATGAAGGTTCTCCACCTTGGCGTCGATTAATCCGGCCTCGAAACGGCCCATCGCAAGAGAGCCGCCTACCAAAATGACCAATCCAATAAGATTTGAAAAAAAGATGTTCCGCGTTAGGCGTGACGTTAGGAGGGACCGCCGAGGCCCCACCCGTCTATCCCGTATCTTTACCCGGCCGGATGACGCCTTAGACACCCCCGACTTAGGCTTCTTTGTATTTGTATCCGACGCCATAGAGGGTCTCTATACCATCGAAGCTCTTATCCGTCTTGCGGAACTTTTTACGAAGACGCTTAATATGTGAGTCAATTGTTCGGTCATCTACATAAACTTGGTCATCATACGCCGCGTCCATTAATTGGTCGCGCGATTTCACATAACCCGGGCGCTTAGCCAAGCTCTCAAGAATCAGAAACTCGGTCACGGTTAATCGCACGGGCTCTCCGTTCCAAGAGCAAGCATGGCGGTTTGGGTCGAGCAGCAATTTGCCACGACGTATAACCTTATCATCACCTTCTTGCGGGGTTGGCACCTCGATTGACGTTAGCGATGCGCGGCGCAGAACCGCTTTAATACGTTCCCCCAGCAATCTCTGTGAGAAAGGCTTGGTGATATAATCGTCTGCCCCCATGTTAAATCCTATGGCCTCGTCAAATTCATCATCCTTAGAGGTTAGAAAAATAACGGGCAGGTTGGATGTCTGGCGCAGGCGCCGTAACAGCTCTAAGCCATCCATACGTGGCATTTTTACATCAAAAACGGCAAGATCAGGCGGGCTTTTTTTCAATGCTTCAAGCGCCGTCACGCCATCATGAAACTTACGCACTTCATACCCCTCTGCCTCAAGGAACATGGAGACCGACGTCAAAATGTTTTCATCGTCATCGACAAGATAGATTTTTGCCATAGTTCGCTCCCCAGCGCGTCTTGGTGAATAAGTCTTGTCTCTTACTAGGCTCATTGTCTGCATGTCTCAACCCTTTGCAATTTATGTGATGCTCTTGGGATAACGGGCCATTGTGGCAAGGCTTTGACGGAAACTTGCCTTATTTCAGACATAAGCGTTATTGCAGTGCTAACCATTTGAGACTAGATAGCCTTTCCAACGGAGAGACTTATGACATTGATGCAATCGCTTATTGTATACTTGCTGGCCCCCCTTTTAGGGCTGCTATTTTGGATATTTGTCGCTTACATGATTTTTTCATGGCTGATTGCGTTTAATATCGTCAATCTCCGCAATCCGGCCATGGCGCAAATATATGGTGTTATTCGTCGTATCTGCGATCCTATCCTAGACCCAATTAGAAAAATCATTCCTCCAATTGGTGGCTTGGACATGGCCTTTTTAGTTGTCGTTTTGGGTCTAAGCTGGATTCGCGGCTATGTCGTGCCTATGCTTTATAACGGCCTAGGCTAAAGCAAACCCGCAACATCCATCAAATAGTTCCCATAACCGCTTTTCTCTAAGCGGCGAGCATGGACGATGAGCTCATCTCGGCTAATCCAAGCCTTACGGTAAGCCAATACTTCCGGACAGCATATTCTTACGCCTTGGCGAGACTGTAATACGTTGACGAATTGCGCAGCTTCGAAGAGGGATTTATGCGTTCCTGTATCCAGCCAAGTCGTGCCACCGCCCAACAATTCAACATGTAATGCGCCTTTCGATAGGTAAATTTGATTGAGCGCTGTTATTTCCACTTCCTGCCGGTCGGAAGGTTTAATGCTCTTGGCATATTCCGGGGCATGGCTGTCGTAAAAATATAGCCCTGTTACCGCGTAATTTGACTTAGGCGTATCAGGTTTTTCTTCGATGGATAAAACCTTACCACCCTCGTCAAATTCCACGACGCCATAGCGCTGCGGATCATTAACGCGATAACCGAAAACACTTGCTCCATCGCTTCGCGACATCGCCGCTTCGAGGCCCTTCGAAAATGTTTCACCAAAAAAGAGATTATCCCCTAAAACCAAGACGCTAGGTCCGCCCTGCAAAAACTCTTCGGCAATGATGAGAGCTTCGGCAATTCCGCGCGGGGCATCCTGAATCGCATAGGTCAGTGCTAACCCCCACTGAGATCCATCTTGCAGCAATGTTTTAAAAGCCGCCTGATCATGCGGCGTGGTGATAATCAGAATTTCCCGAATACCCGCCTCCATCAACACACAAAGCGGGTAATAAATCATTGGCTTATCATAGACCGGCATAAGTTGCTTAGACGTCGCAATTGTAGATGGGTGAAGGCGCGTCCCCGTGCCGCCAGCCAAAATAATACCTTTGCGAGAAGAAGTGTCCATGAAGCTCTTTTAGAGAATAACGCCATAGTAGCAAGTGCGACACGAGGGCGATTGCCCCCCTCTGTAATCAACGCTATTGCATCGCTATGATTGCCGAGCTTGGACATTATCTGCTGATATTGGCGCTGTTTACAGCGCTCGCGCAGGGGCTTTTCCCGGCCATCGCTATCGCAACAGATAAAGACGTGCAGAGTTTTAGCGAAGCAATGAAAAATGCTCGTCTACGCGGCGTGTACAAATATGGCGCTTTGATTTTTATCGCCCTTCAAGTCGGTTTCCGATTCATTCAAAAATCTATGCAGCGATATGTCTCAAATGCCCAAGCCGTTTCGTTTGTGGAGCGCGCAGCCAAGCTACAATTTTGTTTGTTAGCGCTCTCTTTTGCGGCCTTAACCGCAACCTTCATTGCCTCAGACTTCAGTGTCAAACTTGCCGCCTCTCACTCCCATTCCATGAAACCTTTTCTGTATAAAATTTCGGGGGTTTGGGGAAATCATGAGGGCTCTATTTTGCTTTGGACTCTCATGCTCTCTCTTTACGGCGCGCTTATTCCCGTTTTTGGAAAACACTTACCTCCAACATTAAAAGCGCGGGCTATTGGAATTCAAGGCCTGCTCGCTTTCGGGTTTTTGGCCTTTATCCTTTTCACATCCAATCCCTTTGAACGGCTCAATCCCGTCCCTTCAGATGGGCTAGGCCTCAACCCCCTCCTGCAAGACCCCGGCCTCGCGATCCACCCGCCTATGCTCTATATGGGCTATGTCGGCTTCTCAGTAGCGTTCTCTTTTTCTATCGCGGCTCTTATTGAGGGGAAGGTCGACGCTATTTGGGCGCAATGGCTGCGCCCTTGGGTTCTCGCAGCTTGGAGCTTCCTCACCTTAGGCATTATGCTCGGCTCCCTTTGGGCCTATTATGAACTGGGCTGGGGCGGCTGGTGGATGTGGGACCCTGTAGAAAATGTCAGCTTCATGCCGTGGCTTGCGGGAACTGCCCTCCTCCACTCTATCATGGTTCTAGGAACGCGTCACAAACTCGCCAATTGGACTGTGCTATTGGGAATTTGCGCCTTTTCACTTAGCCTTATCGGAACATTTGTTGTCCGTTCCGGCGTACTCGTCTCTGTCCATTCCTTCGCAACGGACCCGGCTCGAGGGGTTTTTATCCTCATATTACTCATGATCTCGACAGGGAGCGCACTCACGCTCTATGCCCTGCGCGCAAAGACGCTGAAAGGCCCTGGGGGCTTCGAGCCCGTTTCACGTGAAGGGGGCCTGATTTTAAACAACCTCCTTCTCGCGACCGCTTGCGCCACGGTCTTCATTGGAACGTTCTACCCGCTTTTCATGGACGCCATGACGGGCGATAAAATCAGCGTAGGTAAGCCCTATTTCGACCTGACATTTGCCCCCATCATGTCCCTCCTTCTTATTTTCATGGCCGCAGCACCACTTCTAAAATGGAAAAAAGATAGTCTGCAAAAACTTAAGACACTGGCGTTGTTCGCTCTTCCCCTCGGGGGAATAATAACAGCGGCCGCTGCCATCTTTGGGAAATCTGTATTAGGCGGAATAGGTCTGGCCCTGGCGGCCTATCTAGCAATCGGCACACTCATAGCTTTTGCCCGTAAAACCCAAAATTTTAAAAACTTACGCAGCCAGCCTGCTGGAACTTATGGGTTTGTGCTGGCTCATCTGGGCGTCGCTATATTCACGGCTGGCGCGGTCATTATGTCCGTCTGGGCTGATGATGATATTGGGCGCCTAAAAATTGGTGAAAAATTACAAGTTTCGGGATATGATTACACATTAGTCGATGTTGCTCCCGGGGCGCGAGAGAATTACCAATTTCTGGGCGCGAAAGTCGATGTCAGCAAAAACGGCCGCGCAATTAAGACTCTCTCTACTGAACAGCGCTTCTATCCTGTCCGGAATATGGTCACAAGCGAAGCCGGATTTCACTTCACAATGGGCCCAACCGTTTTTGCTGCGATCAGTGAGGGCAATGTGCAGGATGGCTGGATAGTTCGGGCGAATTATCACCCCTATGTCACCTGGATTTGGTTGGGGGCCCTCTTGATGTCGCTCGCAGGATTTATTTCTCTCTTTGACAGACGGCTTAGATATACAAAAGAGACAGCATAATGCGTGCGCTCCTTCCCCTTGGTCTTTTCATTCTCATTGGACTCGCATTTGCTATAGGCCTCACCAAAGACCCCAGACAAATATCCTCAGAGCTTATAAATCAGCCTTTTCCAGCATTCTCGCTAACCGAGCTGTATGACGAGACACAGATAATCACCGAAGAGACTGTCAAAGGCCAAGTCTCCCTCATCAATGTCTTTGGATCCTGGTGCGTAGCCTGCAATGTTGAGCATCCCGTCTTAATGGATATTGCCAAGGGCGAGCAGGTGCATTTGATTGGAATGGATTGGCGCGACGAACGCTCAAAAGCTAAAAGATGGCTTGCCAAACGTGGAAATCCTTACAAGACAATTATTTTTGATGATGAGAGTGTGCTTGCCATCACGCTGGGCGTCACTGGCGCACCAGAAAGTTTCATCACTGACAAATCCGGGCAAATCAGGTATAAACATGTCGGAGTGATTACGCCTCAAATTTGGCGGGAGACATTGCTTCCCATCATAAAGGCTTTGGAGGAAGAATGATGCGCTGGTTCTTCTCAATCGTTTTAATAATTGCGACAAGCTTTACAAGTTTCGCGCAAATCACCGACGCTGAAGTAGAAGCCCGCGCCAAAGAGGTCGGTCGGTCCCTACGCTGCGTCGTTTGCCAAAACCAGTCTATTGATGAATCTGATGCACCTCTTGCCTCAGATATGCGCAAGCTGGTCCGAAAACGCTTAAAAGAAGGCGATAGTAACGCTGAAGTCATAGATTATATGCAGCAACGTTATGGTGATTACGTGCTGCTAAAGCCGCCTGTTCAAACAAATACTTATGCGCTCTGGTTCTTACCTTTTCTTCTGTTGCTGTGCGCATTTGGCTGGTTTTTTAAAGTCGCACGCAAAGCTGGGGCGGAATCATGATTTGGCCTCTCCTCGCAATCCTCACCATCCTATTAATCTTAATGTTAATCGCCCCTCTTCTCAAAGGTGGAGAATACTCCAAAAATTTTATCAGCCTGTTCTTTGCGGCTTTCCTCGCTCTCTCTCTGGGCACCTATGCATTGATTGGCAGGGCAGACCTGCTCAAAGAGGGTGCCTTGCAACCTTATCAAGCCCCGCCGGGACCAAGCCCTGAGCAAGTGCAAGCCGCCCAAGCAATGAGCCCAGAACAGCGCGCGGAAATGATTTTAGCCATGGTTGAAGGATTAGCCGCACGCCTTGAGGACGAGCCCAATGATGAACAAGGCTGGACACGCCTTCTGCGCGCCCGTACGGTTTTAGGGCAGACGGATAAATTAGCCGCTGACACTGCGCGCGTAGAGGAAATATTTGGGGATGACCCTGAGGCGCTTGCGCGTATTCTGGCTGCTGCAAACTAGCCTTTACTATTGCCCCGCACTGCGAGTTAGGGCAAAAGCTCGCCCATGAATTGGCTATCAAAACTCACGCCTCCAGGCGTCAAAGACATCTTCTCAAAGAAGGACACTCCAGATAACCTTTGGATGAAATGCCCTAAGTCAAATGAGATGGTATTTGCAGCCGATCTCCCAGGTTTGTTGCACGTGACGCCGGCTGGTCATCATCTGCGCATTGGGCCCGAAATGCGTATGGAGTACACCTTTGATAATGCGGAATATAAAGAGGTGGACATCCCTGAAGTTGCCAAGGATCCGCTAAAGTTTAAAGACGATCAGAAATATACGGACCGATTAAAGAAGGCGCGTGCCAAAACTGGCGACCAAGATGCGATGAGCATTGGCGTTGGAAAAATTCATGGCATTGAGACCGTCGTCCTTGTTCAGAATTTTGCCTTTATGGGCGGCTCGCTCGGCATGGCTGCGGGTGAAGGCCTTATACAGGCTGCAAAATATGCCACGGAACATAAGCTACCTTTGGTCGTCTTCACAGCTGCAGGCGGTGCCCGGATGCAAGAAGGGGCATTGAGCCTCATGCAAATGCCTCGCACCACAATTGCCGTGCAAGAGCTACGCGAAGCCGGCTTGCCTTATATTGTTGTCCTTTGCGATCCGACCACAGGCGGCGTCACGGCAAGCTATGCTATGCTGGGGGATATTCAGCTCGCCGAACCCGGAGCCCTTATCTGTTTTGCCGGCCCCCGCGTGATCGAAGAAACTATTCGTGAGAAACTCCCCGAAGGGTTCCAGCGTGCAGAATTTCTCGAGGAAAAAGGCATGATTGATCGCGTTGTAGCCCGCAAGGACATGCGCAAAACGCTCGCCCAAATTCTTTCGGTCCTTCTACAGACCGAGCACGAAAACCTGTTTGAAGATGCCTGAAACGGTAGAGCAGGCGCTTGCTACGCTCAAAGCACTGCACCCAAAGAAAATTGACCTTGGTCTGGAACGCATTGAACGCGTTTTAAGCAGGCTCGGCAATCCACAGCATAAACTTCCGCCTACCATTCATATTGCGGGGACGAATGGAAAAGGCTCAACCGTGGCCTATCTTCGGGCCTTTGCTGAGGCGGCTGGACTAAAAGCACATGTTTACACCTCTCCGCATCTGGTTCATTTTCGTGAACGTATAGTCGTCGGCTCCAAAGAGATAGCTGACGATAATCTTGTGGATGTGCTTAGCCGCGTCCGCAAAGCGAATGCGGGCGAACCTTTGTCCTTTTTTGAAGCCACAACGGCCGCGGCTCTCCTCGCTTTTTCAGAAAATCCCGCGGATATTTGCATCATCGAAGTTGGTCTAGGCGGACGATATGATGCCACCAACGTTATTACGCCCGCCTGCTGCGGTATCACTCCCATTGACCTCGACCACGCCGAATTTTTAGGGCGCGATATCGCAGGCATCGCGCGCGAGAAGGCCGGGATAATGAAAGCCCACACACCGGTTATCATCGGGCCACAATCTGATTTGGTTCGCGCCGTCCTTGACGCAGAAGCGAATAAAACGCGGGCCACCCCCAAATTCTGGGGTGAGGATTTTCGAGCTTACAGTCAGCATGGACGACTCGTCTTTGAAGATGACGGTCAACTACTGGATCTCCCCCTACCCGCTTTAATTGGAGAACATCAAGTTATGAACTCCGGGACAGCCATTGCTATTGCTCGGCAGATGCAGCTCCCTGAAAAAGCGATTGAGAAAGGCCTTCAAAACGTATCTTGGCCTGCCCGCATGCAGAACCTAACCACGGGCGCCCTAGCCGATATGGTTGCAGAGGCAGGCGGTGAATTATGGCTGGACGGCGGACATAACCCCCATGCGGCGCGAGCAGTTGCAAGCGCGGTGGCGGGCCTTGAAGCGAAATTTCCACGTCCCTTAATTCTTGTGACGGGTATTCTCGCGAATAAAGATATCGGCGGATTTCTGGACGCTTTTGAAGGCCTCGCAAGTGCCGTCATAGGCGTAGAAATCCCCGATCATGCCTCGCTCGCGCCGGAAACTCTCATTGAACTCGCCCAAGCTCGCGGGATGAATGGCCAAGTGGCCGGTAATCTTATTGATGCCGTTCAGCGGGCGATCAACACGGGCGAAGCTTTATCGCGGCAAACGGAGGAAGAGCCGATCATTGCCCCGCGAATTCTCATTTGCGGCTCGCTTTATCTCGCAGGCGAAGTCCTTAAGCTCTAAGAATTTTAGGGCAAAGAAAAACCCCGCTTAATAGCGGGGCCCAATTACTTTAATATCGCGAATAGCGGCTTCAATAATTAGCCGTCTGTATGTTCACCAACCCATTCAGCGAGTTTTGTTTTTGTCATGGCGCCAACCTTTGTCGCCACAACTTGACCGCCTTTAAAAATCATGAGGGTCGGAATACCGCGCACATGAAATTTTGCAGGCGTTTCAGGATCATCGTCGATGTTCACTTTGGCGATTTTAATCTTGTCACCCATCTCTTCGGATATATCTTCAAGTGCTGGGCCGATTTGTTTACAGGGTCCGCACCATTCTGCCCAAAAATCGACAAGGACAGGTGTTTCGGATTCAATGACATCGGCTTTAAAGCTAGCATCTGAGACTTTTACGGTGGCCATATCAGGCTCCTTTACAAAATTTCGACAGTTAGATTCTGTGTTGACCCTTAGGTAGGAAGCGAGGCTATCTGCGTCAAGGCCATGTCGAGGCGAGTATCATCCAATATCATCAAGCGCGGGCCATCTGTCCAAAGCAGCGCACACACAATATCGTGAGCCGGGTATATTTCACGCGCAAGCTCCCGATATGCCGCCATTTGACCCCAATATATATCGGCCACCCCCTCCTGCGTTTGAGGTGGCGGGCGATTGGATTTGTAATCGACAATGAAGACCTTGGTCTCCGTCACGCTAATTCGGTCAATCTGTGCATTGAGGTATAAATGATCTGGCAAAGCTTTGGCGGAGCCAGCAAGTGAAATTTCAGCGCGGCTCCCGGGGGCGAATATATCTGCAAACTCCGGATGATTTAGAACCGCAAAAACTTCAGAAATAATTTCCCGGCGATTATCAGCGCTCAGAGATTTATACCCCGCGAGCAGTTTTTCAGCGATAGCTTCACGTTTTTCTCCATCAAACTCTGGCAAAATTTCCAGCAATTTATGTATGAAATTGCCCCGCATGAAACGCGTTTCAGCAGCTTGGGTCAGTGGCGAGCGCACGGGCATGTCCGTATGCGCCGCCGCGGCAAGCAGATGTGACGGCGTTACGTGGCGACGGGACACAGGCGCAGGTGTAGCCGGCGCGCCTATCCAGTCCGGCAAGCTGGCAGATTCTCTGAGGGACGGAGCCTGCATCTTTTCATGGGCCTGTGCTCCCCTGCCGAATGATTGCCCCTCTCCGAAAGGCGTTTCAATGACGCGCGTGTCCAAACCTTTAAACGCTTGGGCCATATCTTCATACCAGCTCTTTTTACCCACCGAACCTTTTCCGCGTCCATGCTTGTAGCCACAAAGAACAAGGCGCGACTCAGCCCGCGTCAAAGCCACGTAAAGAAGGCGCAAATATTCCTGGTCTCTTTTGGTTTTCATGGCGTCTTTAAAGGGCGTCAACGCGCTCGGCATTTGCTTAGAGCTTGTCGGGATGGCATAGCCCTCTTCGACTCGAATAACGGGGCCTGATTTACTCGGGAGCTGCGTCGTATCAGGTAGGAAAACAATAGGTGCCTCAAGGCCTTTCGCGCCATGCACCGTCATGACCCGCACTTCGCCTGTGCCGCTATCCATTTCGCGTTTCAATTCTTGATCATCTTCGGCAAAACTTCGGACAAAGTTTGCTAATGAAGGTGAACCTTCACGTTGATGAGCTAGAGCGCGAGCTAGGAAAGCTTCAATCGCATCTTTAGCCTCAAGTCCCAGACGTTTATAAAGTTGATACCTCAAACTATGACCGCTTGGGCCGGGCATATCCAAAACTCGGGTGAAAAATTCATAGGGTGCAAAACGGCGCGAAAACTTCAAAATATCATTTAATATTTCCGCGCTATCTGATCGGCGCGTTTTGACGGCGCTCCATAATGAGCCCTCGCGCCGCGTAGAAACGGCGAATAAATCCTCGACAGAATAATTAAATAATGGACTTTTCAGAACTTCCGCCAGAGATAAGTCATCTTGTTGAAGCAAGGTAAACTTCGCTAATGAGAGCAAATCTTTGACTGCGATTGAGTCCTTGAGCTTAAGTCTATCCGCGCCCGCAACCGCAACGCCGCAAGCTTTCAGGTTCCGAATTACAGCGTCGAAAAAGTCATTCCGCTGCCGCACAAGGATAAGAATATCCCCTGCGTGAACGGGGCGAGTTGTCCCCAAGCTGCGATCATAAACAGGCTCTTCATCCGTTATCCAATTATCGATTTGCTGCGCAATTTTCTGGGCGAGCTGTTCACGCGCATCACCCTGTTTTATCGCATTTACGGGTGTTGTATCCCACGGCACCGTATCATCTTCGGTTTCTGGCTTTTCGACGGCAGGCCACAAATCCACCTGCCCGTGATCATCGCGATATGCTGTATGCCCAACCAGATCCGAAGCTGGCGGGTAATCCTCCGCATTGAACATGCGCTGTATGACGCCATCTTCGATAAATATCTGGTCAACAAATTTTAATATTTCCGGAGCTGATCGAAAGGACATCCGCATGCGGGGTGAGAGCGCTTTATCCCCCGCAGTGTAATGTTGAATTTTCTTCAGGAACTGCTCTGGCTCAGCGCCTTGGAAGGAATAAATAGATTGTTTTTCATCCCCCACGGCGAAAAGCGTACGTGCTTGCGGAACATCGCGCTGCTCTTGGTGAAACTCCTCTGCCAAGGCATCAATAATGTCCCACTGCTCAGGTGACGTATCCTGAGCCTCATCAAGTAAAATATGCTCTATCCCGCCATCTAATTTGTAACGCACCCAATCAGAAACTTCACTGCGGCGCAGCAAATTTCTAACCAGCAAAACTTGATCGTTAAAATCAAGACCCCGGCGCCTATTTTTGGCACGCTTAAATTCCGCGGCAAAGACCGTAGCAACTTTGAAAACAGCTCGCGTCATAGAGAGGCAAAGAATACCATTTATTTGCTGCCCCACCTCGGCCATACGGGCGACTTCGGGCGTATCAACCTTATTCCAAGCGCCAAATAATGCCTGCGCATTCGGACCGCTATTCTTACTGCCAAGTTGACCGAAAGGCGTTAAATCTTCTTTGAACACTCCTTGCGCATAGAGTGCGAAGGCTTTTTGAGAATCCGTTTCCGCCAAGGCATCCAGCACAAATTGCCCGCGAGTTTTTTCCTTCTCATTTGTTGATGAGGTAAGCTCCAGAGCGGCCACTTTTAGCTCAGCTTTTGGCGCGGCGGCCCAGGCGGCAGCTTTTATACCCGGAATATCTTCGAGGCCCGCAGTGTTGGCTACATTTAAGGTCGCTGCCAGTTCGTCTATGCCGCCGCTCGCCGACCAAGCCTGAATCTTATCTTCAGAATGCGACATCCATTTCAGCAAGCCTTCGAATGTTTGGTCGGCCATATGGCTTGTAATAACTCGGAGAGATTTCGCCAGTTCGCCGCTTTCATTCTGCGCCGCGCTTTTATAAATTCTATCTCCCACCTCATCGCGAATGGCAGCGGTCTCTGTTTCATCCAACGGTTCAAAGCCAGGAAGAATTCCTGCTTCAATCGGGAAACGGGCAAGGATGCGCTCACAAAAGGCATGGATGGTTTGTACCTTTAGCCCCTCTGGTGTCTCCAATGCTTTTGCGAAGAGCTGGCGTGCGCTCTTAAGCGGTAGATTAGAACTCTCAGACCCAATGAGCTCATCAAGTTCTTTGCGCAATGACGCATCGTCCATGATTGACCATTCGCCTAAGGTCTCAAAGAGACGACTTTGCATTTCAGATGCCGCTGCCTTTGTATAGGTAAGACAGAGAATGGTTTCAGGCGCTGCGCCGCCAAGTAAAATACGCGAAACGCGATTTACGAGAACCCGCGTTTTTCCCGACCCTGCATTAGCCGAGGCAAGGCGTGTTGAGGACGGATCCGCCGCTTGGCCCTGAGCTTTTACCGCAGAGAGATATTCGGCGTTACTCATCCTTTCCCTCCGCGGCCGCGCTACCCAGACGCGCCCATTCATCCCGACGCGCGAGGTGATCGTAATCACCATAGTCATGGGTATATTGAGCGCGCGGCTGTGAATGATAGGCCGTAGACGGATCATCAAAAGCAGCGATTAATTCTGTCAGAGCTTTGTGAGACTCAGCGGCATATTCAGGGGCCGGCCATGCGTCCTTAGCAGGCGGCGTCAGTGGATTGACTAAATTATGACTATCTCCCGACCCCTTAATCCGAACATAGTTTAATTGCTCCACCTTATCAGCACCCTGTCCTTCGACCCCGCCTTGCATAAGAATATAAGCTGTGAGCGGGAGCTGTGGATCAAAACCAGCTTGCACGACCTTCACAGAGGACGGGGCGCCGGTTTTATAATCTGTTACCGCGTAGCCTAGTGGCCCTTTTTCTATAAGGTCAGCGTAACCCGTTAGAGTAAAGTCTTGCGGCTCTAAGAGGTAATCCACACGGGCCTCGGTCTTGCGCATAGCCCAGCCACTTGCGCGGCGCTCTGCCATCCAGTCCACAATTTGCCTAGATATTTTTTCAAGCCGAGCATGTTCCTTAGCAACGTCGTAATCCGCATAGCCCCGCGACGCCATAGCGGCTTCAAAGTGCTGTTTCAATTTCTCCTCGGCGTGTTTAGGTAGCTCCTTCGGATGAGCATTCGTAAAATTTTCGAGGCCTTCGTGAATGGCATTACCGTAATCGCGCACATCAAGCGGCGCATCTAAATCAGCGAGCGGATTAAGGGCCAAAACATGCCGTGCATAAATCGAATAAGGATCACGTATCCACGTTTTGATTTGAGTAATGGACAGCTTACGCGCTTTTGGCCAACGCGCCTCTTTTGGCGGGGTAGGTTCTGGGCGCTCTGCGGGCGTGACCTCCTCTGGTGACACATAATCCATGGCGCGCGCCCAGTGTAGGTATTTATCCGCGCTTGAAAGCCCTGCCTTTGACGCCACCTCTCCCAGAGCGCCTGTCATCAATGTTTGCAATCTCCAGAGCCAACGCGAGGCCACCTTAGGCCCATCATCGGATCGTTTGGACCGCGTAATAATGACATCGGGATTGGAGGCAAGCTCAGCAAAGTCATGTGCAGAAAGACCAAATCGCCGCTCGGGTAATGACAAACCCAATGTCTTTCGCATGCCGCGCGAGAGAAACGGTTCAACAGATGGCGCGGATGGCCAAACGCCTTCATTAAGGCCGCCCAAAATAACCCTATCATAATCCAACATACGAGCTTCGAGCGGGCCCAAAATAGCCAAGCGCGGATCCGTTCCATATCGCGCGCGAACCACCCTGCCGCGCATGAGCGTCGCCTGTAACTTAGCGAAAGCTTCCAGATCCATATCTGGGAGGTTATCGCCGTGGGCAATCAAATCTTCAAAAAGGCTGGCAGCTTTCTCCCCGGCATCTTCAATCCACAGCCTGAGCGCGCCCTGAATCTCATCCGTCTCCGCCATACGTTCAGCCGTGCTCGCCAAAGCTTGGGCCCATTGCACCGCATCGCCAGTTGTTAAATTGGTTAGAGGTTTAAGCAGCTCTGCAAGCCGCTGGAAAAGAGTAAAGCTCTCAAGCTTCGGCGGCTCACGGTCTGCCCGCATATGATATTCATGAAACTCCCAGGCAGACTTTAACGCGCCCGATTTCTGCCCACCCGCTGTCAGCGGGTGCTTACACAAGACTGACCAAGCTTGTGCGCTTTGCGGGTCTCTCGCGACATCCAAAATCGCGGTCAAAAATGCACCCAGCGGGGTCTCCTCTAGGGGCTCCCCTTGAGAATAATCAACATCGACATTCCAGCGCCTGAGCCGCGATTTCACTCGCCGGGCCAAAGCCGGATCAGGCGTTACCAAAGCCGCGCTTTGGGTACCACTATCGGCTTCCAGGCTTTCTCGCAGCATCAACGAGATCGCTAACGCTTCTTCTTCATCATTGTCAGCTTCAATTACGCAAAGCCCTTCCATCGCCTCTTCAAAGGGCTTACTCCCTGCGGGCGCTCCCTTTTTTAATTCTTCAATACGGCTAGGCCAATCGCCTGTTGCCTCAATGGGAACGAGGCTTTCGGAAATAACACGGCGGCGAGCATCGAGGCTCGGCGGGTTACGGCCTTCAATATAACGCCAATTTTTCACGGCGCCGCGCTCTATTCCAATTATATCAATTAGTTTCTTTAGGGAGTTTTGAGGGTGTTGTGGCCCAACATCTTTCCATGCCTCATCCGGCACGGTATTATTCAGGCCGGGCAATATAATCATCCCATCGGGCATATGCGCCACACATTTCATTAACCGTGCGGACGCCCCTAACGTCCCTGTCGAGCCTGCGACAATGACAGGGTAATCAGGCGGGGTTTCTTGCCAAATTTCAGTTAATGCCTTTAGCAAAGCGACGCGCCTCGCCATGGGCTCCATCAAATCCAATTCATCGGGTGCAAGACGGCGTGGCCAATAGTCCTGTATAATTTCATAAAGCGTAATGGCATATTTAAAATGCTCAGCGGCAAAACTCTGAATTTCTTTCAAAGCAGTTATGCGGGAAAGATCCGCCTCCTCCATCGCTGCGTCATCCAAGATAGCAATCAGGGGGTCGGCCAATGCCAAAGCTCCCGCTGGGTCCAGCGGCAATTCTGAGATTGCTTTGTGATAATGGAAGATGAGCCGTGCCATTTCGAAACGGCGCTGCATCGGGTCAATAGCGGGTTTTATCAGACCTGCTAATTCGCCGGGTTCAAAAGGAGGTTCTTCCGGATTGATATCGGCGAGCGGACGCATACGCGGCAAAAGACTTGCCCCGCTTTCACCTACGAAAGCTTCCCCCAAAGCCCGAACAGCGCGGCGCGTTGGCAGCAAAATAAGCGCATCATTTAGTCGCTCTGCATATATCTCCCGTAAACCTCTCGCCAGAGACGGCAGAAATGGTACGCCGGAAGGCATATTAAAAACGGTAGGTTCACCCATCTTTGGCAGCTTCCTCAAGCACAGCTTCTGCGGCGATGACCGCGCGCGGGTCGCCCACATGCATCCAGTATCCGGGCAATTCAGCGCCAAATAATTTCCGGCGCTTTAGAGTCTCATCCCAAATTTTATTACGGGAAAATCGTTCCACATTAAACGGTTTGGCCAGAGCAGGCTTAAATATTTGAACGCCGGCATAGACATGTTCAGCGCGATCCCCCTCTCGGCGTGTCAGGCGCGCATCATTATGGATGTTAAAATCGCCTTTTCCTGCATATCCCAATGACCAATCCGCTCTTGCGCAGAGGAGCAGCTCGTCCATTTTGTCGGGATCCCATTGGACCATTAGTTTTTCCAAAACAGGCTCGAAGGGATGCCAAATCGCATCAATATTACAAATAAGGATAGGCCGCTTGCCCAGCAGCGGCAAAGCCTTAACCACGCCGCCGCCCGTTTCTAAAAGCTCTTCTCGTTCATCAGAGATGATTATCTTAGGACCTGTGTTTCTCGCCTTTAAATGGGCTTCGAGGCGGTCGGCATGCGCATGAATATTTACCACTGCTCGCTTCACACCCGCCGCTGCAAGGCGGTTAAGCATATGATCAATTAGGGGTTTTCCGCCAACCTCAACCATCGCTTTGGAACGGTCATTTGTTAGCGGACGCATTCGCGTGCCATGCCCAGCCGCCATAACCATTGCTGTGTCAATCATTGTAAGGCCTCAGGAACATGGTCTTCAATCCAAGATTTTAATTCAGCGCATTTTGGGTCTTCAAGGTTACCTTTAAAATGTGCCGCCACTCTCGGAATGAGCTCTCGGTAATGCGGCTTCTTATCCCGCTCGGCTAGGCGAACGAAAATACCTAATATTTTGGCGTTACGCTGCGCGCCCATTACAGCATAGGCTGTCTTGAACTTTGACCCATATTTAAGTCCTGCCTTTTCGCAAAACCGTTTGAGCAGCGGAGCGGATAAATCAGGCGAAACATCACGCCGTGCATCCTCAATCAGGCTCACCAGATCATAAGCGGGATGTGCGAAAAGCCCATCTTGGAAATCAATCAATCCCACGCGCGAAACGGCCTGGCGTTCAGGTAGCCAAAAAATATTTTCGGCATGGAAATCGCGCAACGCCAAGCCAGCTGCATGGACCTCAAGCGATTTAAATAGATCCATCCAAATATCGTTCCAGGCCGCGCGTGCTGGGCCTTGAATATTCCGCCCAAAGTCTTTGGCGTACCAATCCAGAAACAAGTCAGCTTCAGCTAATAGAGCCGCTCCGTCATAGGACCGCACCCGCCAGCTCTCACCTTGAAAACTCATCTTGCTTGGAAAGGAAGAGCGGTAAATTGCCGCCAATGTATCAATAGCGGCCTCATAAAGCTGGCGTTCTTTCACAGGATGTTCAGCTATGACGCGCGCATATAAATCATCACCCAGATCCTCGAGCAGCATAAAACCCCGCTCCATATCTGCAGCAATGATTTTAGGCGCAGAAAACCCGCGCGTCGTGAGTTCATTGGCAATACACCCAAAGGCTTCGGGGTTGGGTCCCGCAAGTCTGGCCAGAGCATTGTAACCCAAAGCCTTGCGATCAGCGACGCTCGCGCCCTCAGGTTCGCTCGGCGCCTCCGCCCCTTTAGGCGCATCCATCAACACGGCTTTTTGTTTTCCTAGTGTGAGCCTCTCATATCGCCGCGTAGAGGCGTCACCGGGCACAGCTGCACGCTCGGCTTGTTCCCACCCTGCCAGTTTCAGGAAGGCTTTAATTTCAGCATCTCGGCTCATCAAATCTCTTCAAATCCTGTAAGTGTTGCCTTGCGCCCCTTCCCATCAAAGACAACTTTAATAGACAGAGCATCTTCGGGAATCAGACTGCCCAATTTGTCAGGCCATTCGATAAGACATACTGCGTCCTCAAAGGCATCCATCAGGCCAAGCTCGTAACCATCTTCGGGGCGTTCCAACCGGTACATATCGCAATGCCAGAGTTCATAATCTGGCATGTCATATATTTGCACCAAGGTATAAGTCGGCGACGGCACCTCAATATTGCCTAAGGCCTTTTGTAACATGCCGCGTACCAGCGTAGTTTTGCCCGCACCCAGTTCCCCTGTCAGGGTAACAACGTCTCCAATGGAAAGCTGTTCTATCAACTTGCCCCCCAAGGCCAAGGTTGAAGCTTCATCTGGCAAATTAATTGTCTGCATGCGGCATTGATACCCGCTTGCATATTCATCGCAAGCCCTTACATAACCTATGAACAAGAATACACAGGAATGAGCATGCCAAAAATCAATTTTATCGACGCTGCCGGTACATCTCGCGAAGTCGAAACTAAAAATGGAACCTCCATCATGGAAGCCGCCGTACAAAACATGATTCCTGGCATTGATGCTGATTGCGGCGGTGCCTGTGCATGCGCCACCTGCCATGTCTATGTCGCAGAAGGTTGGATGGAGAAACTCAAGGCCAAAGACGACATGGAAGACTCCATGCTCGATTTTGCCGAAGACGTTCAGGACAATTCGCGCCTCTCCTGCCAAATCCTAATGAGTGATGAGCTTGATGGCATTACCGTGACAACGCCTGAGAGCCAATAAGCCTCTTACGCTATTTTATCGAATAATTCCGGGTGGGCCGCGTCTGTGGCCGCCTCTTTGGGCAAATAAACGGTGACGTGAGTCCCCTCATTCTCTTCGGATTCCAATTCCACCCATCCCCCGTGACGCTCAACAAATCGCTGCACCAAGGCAAGGCCCAATCCAGCGCCGCCGCGACTACTCTCAAAAGATGCAAACACTTGAGGCTGACGCTCGGTCGGAATACCCACCCCATCATCTTTCACCCAAATCATGACTCCGCCGCCATCAGCAGCTTTTCCGCCCAGTTCGATAACGCCGCCGGGTTTTGTGAACCGTAACGCATTTGAGAGAAGATTATAGACGACTTGTTTTAGGCGAGTTTCATCTGCGCGGATGATACCGATATTCTCATCACATCTTAGGATCATAGATATCTTTGTATCCTCAGCTTTTGTCGCCACGTAATCCAAGGAATGCTCTAGGACATCGTAGACATTCACATCGCCGAGTTCGAGATCAAGGACATTGGCTTCAATGGCCGCGATATCAAGAATATCATCAATGGTTTTAGCAAGATCCTCGGAGGCACTTTGAATCGCGAAAACATATTCGCTTTGCTTGTCCGTCATTTCGCCCGCACCGCCATTTTGCAGGAAGTCAGAATAGCCTGAAATCGTTGTAAGCGGCGTGCGTAGCTGATAACTAACATGACCGACAAATTCCGACTTCATACGATCGGCTTCCTCAAGCGCCTCGGCACGTTCAATTAAGGCAGCTTCGGCGCGCCTGGCACTTGTAACGTCATCCCAGGCCACAAGTGTCGCGCCATCTGGCAAGGGCCTTGAGAGCCATGTCAGCATCTTGTTGTCTGAACGTGTGATCTCGCCGTCTACATGGCGCCGCACCTCGGGATTGGGGTCGGTCGCGCGCGCCTTGAGGCTGTCCCAAAAGGCCTTATCGTGATAAAGAGGCATGCTGGCCTCGATAAGTTTTGAGAATCGAGGATTATCCTTGAGATGATCTTCGGACAGATTCCAAAGACGCGCAAAGGCCGCATTGTGAATCTTCAAGCGGCCATCTGTACCGAATACCGCAATCCCCTCAGAGAGCTTGTCTAGAGTCGCCTTCTGAACATTGATGAGGGTTCCGAGCTGACTTTTCAGGGTCATGGAATCTGTCATATCCGAGAAGAGTAGCGAAATACCCCCATGCGGATCCCTCATCCTGACGAGGCGTAGCGTTCGACCATCTGGCAGGGCCCAAAGCTCGTCAGGAGTTTCTTCGGGCCATTCGGTGTAAAGCGATAATTCCTCACGCTTCCAAGCCGCGTAATCTGGTTGAGCCGGCAAAAGATTACGCTCTCTTAAGTGGTCTAGCCAATCGCTATGGGCAGGGCGATCTTTGAACCACCCTTCTTCAATATCAAAAAGAGCGGCAAAGGCTTTGTTGTGAAAGCTCATGCGCTTATCCGCGCCAAAAATAACAATCGCCTCGTCCATCGCGTTGAGCATTTCATCATGTGCCCGGATATGCCGCGTTAACGCTTCGCGTAACCCTTCGGCTTCTGTTGCATCCATGGCAATACCCGCCACACCGCCAGAAACGGGGAATAAGGTAACAGACGTTGATTTATTATTCCCGCCCAAAACAATATTTCGAATATCCTCGACACGCTCATTTGTGGTGAGTGAGCGTTTCGCTTGCACGGCCGCTTGGTCATCTAGGTGGGTTTGCTTATCTAAAACTTCCCGTACATTTTTGGCACCCACGGCATCAACATAGGCATCATTCACCCAATTAATCCGCCCCGCCCCCGTCATGCGCCAGAGTGGGAAAGGGGCGCGGCTCATCATCTCAATAAAGGCAACAGGGTCCACTTCCGCGGTAATACGATTATTTTCAAAACGCGATATCGCTGTGCGTTCATCTTCGCCGCGAATAGAGGCATCTTCAAGCCAAAGAACTACCTGACGTCCCGCAACACGCCCATCGGCTTCGATAATATTTCCTTCCGGCAAGACGATTGAAATAGAAAAAGAATCGCCCTTTGAGCGCAAGCTCGCAATATGTGCCCTTAAAGTCTCAGTTTGATCTGCCTCACTAATCGTATTGAGGTCTGCAAGACCGTTCAAGACTCGCTCAGCCATGTCTTTGGTTTTACCTGGCTCCGCAAACCTCATCATCGAGGCTAATGCCGCGGGGGAACCATATACTTTAGGGCTACCCCAATCTGAGCGAATATCTGGCTTGGCCTCTTCCCACACCAAAATTAGTCCTGGGTAAGCGCCAAAAATCGAGTCAAACTGTCCAATTTGACGATCCAAGTCAGCGCATTTATCTTTCCACCCTCTCGCTTCGTCGCCCCCTCCGACAGATTCACGAAACGCAAAAGCAGACGCTAATACAGCTAGGAGCACAGCTCCCGCAGTAACAACCAGATTAATATCGAGTGTGTCGACCAACACTATTCCCCTACTTAACCCGCTTGGCTTAGCCCGAACACCGAGTCGTGAAAAGCTAAGAATGTAACCCAAATAGAGCTTAGGCGAAAAATAGGGCTTTAAGCAGCGATTTTTTCGATAAAGGCGGCCAAATCACTCGTGACTTTTTCGACTTGAGCACTGTCATCACCTTCAGCCATCACGCGGATAAGGGGTTCGGTCCCTGAGGCTCGGACCAAGACTCGACCTGAATTTCCAAACATTGCGCGGGCATCTTCGATGGCAGAGAGCACCTCTGGATGTTCCATCGGCGAAGCGCCTGAATAACGCACATTTTTAAGAAGCTGGGGAACCGGATCGAACAACTTTAGCACTTCACTCGCGGGCTTTCCGCTTCGGATGATTTCCGCTAGCACCTGCAGGGCCGCAACTGTGCCATCGCCTGTCGGTGAAAAGTCGGTCATTAATAGGTGACCGGATTGCTCACCGCCAACATTATACCCATCAAGACGCATACGAGCAGCAACGTGACGATCGCCGACGGCTGTACGGATAAAACTCAGGCTTTGACCTTCAATATACCGTTCAAGACCGAGATTAGACATGACTGTTGCGACAATACCTGGTTTTGACAGCTGGCCATTGGCTTGCCATCCAGTGCCGATCAACGCCAATAGTTGATCCCCATCGATAATTTGTCCTTTTTCATCGCACATGATGAGACGATCTGCGTCCCCGTCCAAAGCAATGCCAATATCGGCGCCGGTTTCCAAAACTTTTTTGGATAACGTATCGGTATGAGTTGATCCGCATTCCGCATTTATATTCATACCATTGGGCGAAACCCCTATTGGGATAACTTCGTCAGCCCCCAATTCCCACAGTGTATCAGGCGCCGTTTTATAAGCCGCTCCATTAGCACAGTCGATGACAATTTTCAGGCCCTCAAGGCGCATGTTTTTGGGGAAAGTAGATTTTACAATTTCAATATAGCGTGCTTGGAAGTCTTCGTAGCGGCGCACGCGCCCTAGTTTTTCGGAAACAGCTAGTCCCTCTTTCCATTTTTGGTCCATATAAGATTCAATCTGAAATTCCGCGTCGTCTGAGAGCTTACGGCCATCAGGACCAAAAAGCTTAATGCCATTGTCAGAAAATTCATTATGCGAGGCTGTAATCATGACGCCCAAATCAGCACGAAGCCGCGTCGTCATCAGCGCCACGCCAGAGGTTGGAATAGGGCCGCATAACTTTACGTCCATGCCCACAGACGCAAATCCGGCCACTAAAGCAGGTTCAATCATATAGCCAGAGAGGCGGGTATCTTTGCCGATTACGACAGAATGGCGTCGAGAGTCGCCATTGCGGAAATATTTACCCGCAGCCATACCAAATCGCATCACATTGTCGGGGGTCATTTTGCCGACATTTGCACGGCCACGAATACCGTCCGTTCCGAAAAACTGTTTTTTCTTACTCATCTTCGGGTCCCACCCACGCAATCTATCGCGACACTAACATTATTTAACCCACGTCGCCTAATTCGCAATTGTGTTAAAAATGTGAAATTTCACCTTCTAAAATTTCAGCGCTGAGACTCCCTATGACAAAATGATTAATAAATATCAACGCCCATACACAGAACGGCGCATGACATTTAACTGGCATTCATCTAAACTTCTACCCGGAATACACCCTCCTTATGCGATATTCACCGCCTTAATGTTACAAAAAGCTCTTATGCCCTCAGCAGCTAACTCTCGTCCGTAGCCTGAGCGCTTAATGCCGCCAAATGGCAATTGCGGGTTTGACGTTGTCATTGAATTTATAAAGGTCGCCCCAGCCTCAATATCATGTATCGCTTGCTCTTGCTCAGCTTCATCGTGTGTAAAAATAGCGGACCCTAAGCCAAATGGAGAGCTATTCGCGATTTCGATAGCCTCATTTAAAGACTCAACTTTAAAAAGCAGGGCAACGGGCGCAAAAATCTCTTCGTGATAGGCGGTGGACTCTGCAGGAATATTTTCCAAGATGCCTGGGGTGAAATAATATCCTGCGCTCTCAATAGCTTGCGCGCCCGTGACGCGCACCGCGCCGTCTTTAAGGGCCGCATCAACTTGAGCTAAAACCGTATCTAAACTGTCCTGATTTACCAGCGGGCCGATATCTGTACTGTCCTTCATCGGATCGCCCACATTCAGAGCCTCGAAACTATCCTTCAGGAGGGCTCTCACCTCGTCATAAATATCAGCATGAATAAAGAAACGCTTGGCGGCAATACAGCTCTGACCATTATTTTGTGTACGGGCGGTTGTCCCTATTTTGACTGCCTTTTCGATATCTGCAGACGGCATGATGATAAAGGCATCTGAACCGCCTAGCTCTAGCACCGTCGGTTTGATTTCTTGCCCGCAAATTGAAGCGACAGACGCGCCCGCCGGTTCCGAACCGGTCAAAGTCGCCGCGCGAACACGCTCATCACGCAAAACCCGTTCGACCTTAGCACCGCCAATTAAGAGGGTTTGAAAAGCGCCCTCAGGGAAGCCAGCGCGGCGGAACAAGTCCTCGATGTAAAGCGCACATTGCGGTACGTTAGAGGCGTGCTTAAGTAGTGCCGTATTGCCTGCCATGAGGGCTGGCGCCGCAAAGCGCATGACCTGCCAAACAGGATAGTTCCAGGGCATGACTGCCAAGACAGGTCCCAATGGTAAGTATTTACGATAGGACTTCGCCGAGTCAGTTTTCACTACATCGTCCGCCAGATGTGTTGCGGCGGTGTCGGCATAATATTCCGCCCCCGCAGCTGATTTTAAGACTTCAGCTTTTGCGGAAGTAAAAGTTTTTCCCATTTCGAGGGTCATGATTTTTGCCAGCTTATCTACGTCTTCTCGCAATAATTTGGCCGCGTTCTGCATATGCTTGGCGCGTTGCTCGAATGACCACTTACGCAGCTCGTGAAACGCTACAACCGACTTTGCTAACGCCAGATCAACTTCTGCATCTGTGTGGGGATCAAAGGTTTTAACAACTTTACCAGTCGCTGGATTTTGCGTTTGTATAGCCATCAATTTATCTCTCTCTTCTCGGTATCTAGCTTTTCGTCTTTATGTGAAGAATTCATCGCGAATAACTAAACCTTCCTAGAAGGATTTGCCCATAGGACATTTTAGCCTGTGCGGATTTATCCATATACCCTTAATCCTTATCGCCCTATAAGGTTCCCACCTAGGCAAGCAGGGACCGGGATGTTTAAGACTCTTTCGACATTTATGCGTATGTTACGCACGGGCTGGGTGCTGACGCGCCATGACGCCTTGATACCCCAAGAGTATTCTCGATCCGTCCCCCTACCCGTTCGTTTGCTAGGCGGGGTCTCTCGGCTATTCGCCATTCGGGGTCGGTCAGACAACCCCGGTGAACGCTTTGCCAATGCGCTGGAAAAACTGGGTCCTGCTTATATTAAGTTTGGGCAAATCCTCTCAACCCGCGGGGACATGCTTGACCCTGTCTTTGTCAAAGGCCTGTCACGCTTGAAAGACAAAGTGCCGCCCTTTCCCATGGCCAAGGCAGAAGAAACCTTAAAAATTGAGTGGGGCGCACCGTGGCAAGAAAAACTTGCAAGCCTGTCTGAACCAATCGCCGCCGCCTCTGTCGCACAAGTTCACAAAGGTGTATTGAAAACGGGCGAAACTGTTGCCGTCAAAATCCTTCGGCCCAATATTCAAAAGCGCATGCGTAATGACATGGATGTGCTGCATCTCGTGGCAAAATTTGCGGAAGTATTCGTTCCGGATAGCAAACGTCTTGGCCCGAAAAAATTCGTGGAAACGGCAGATCGTGCCGTGATGTTAGAACTGGACCTAAGACTTGAGGCTGCGGCTTGCTCCGAGCTGTCCGAAGCAGCGGCAGATACGGGCCTGTATAAAGTCCCAGGCATCCACTGGAGTCTTGGCGGCAAGAACGTCATGGTCACCCAGTGGATCGACGGGATAGCGCTCTCAGATGAAGCTATTCTCAAGCTTCCACAAGAAGAGCGCACCGAAATTGCCCGCAAAGTCATGCAAAGCTTCCTCGCCTGCTCTTTTGATTACGGTGTTTTTCATGCCGATATGCATGAAGGCAATATGATTGTCGGGGATGATGGCACATTATGGCTCATTGATTTTGGGATTTTGGGACGCCTTGCGCCCAAGGAACAGCGTTTTCATGCGGAAATATTATATGGCTTTCTCATCCGCGATTATCAGCGCATTGCCGAAGTGCATTTCGAGGCAGGTTATGTTCCCGCCCATCATACAGTCGAAGACTTCGCCTCGGCGCTACGTTCAGTGGGTGAGCCGATATTTGGCCAAACAGCCGAAAACGTTGCCATGACCAAAGTGCTGCTACAGCTTTTTGAGATAACTGAAATATTCGACATGGAAATGCAGCCACAGCTTATCATGCTACAAAAAACCATGATGCAGACTGAGGGTGTCTGCCGCCGATTAGACCCCAATTTCGATATGTGGGAAATTAGCCGCCCCATTGTCGAAGCCTCTATGCGCCGCGAGCTTGGCGTGGAAGGCCGCGTGAATGACTTACTGACGGGACTCGACAAAGCCCGCCGCACGCTAGAACGTTTGCCCGATGCAACAGAAAACATCGCCGCACTCGCCAAAGCGTGGGCCGATGGTGATGTGGACCTGTCAAAAGGTCCACAAATCACGCAATCAGCCGCAAAAACCTCACCGTGGAAACCCATTGCATATGTCGGCACAGGCGCGGTATTAGCTCTAGGCGGCGTTTGGGCAGTGGCGCAGCTCTAAATTCTGCTCCAGCCCCGCTTTTCTCTATGTCGCGAAGGAGTTTAGCTCGGCAAGACGTCTAGTGATAAACGCGCGGTTTTCGTTAAGTGTAATTCTTCCAATTCAACCCGCACCTCGAGCTCCCAACGAATATCCCTGGACCGTCTCGCCAGCGCATTTCTCTTAAAATAGTCAGGGGCATAAGTACTCGCTTGATCCAGCGCATTCTGTAACGGCACCGGGGCACGAAAGACATTGCTCTGTTGGAATTCCCTCGGGAGTGCTATTTGTAAGTGAAAACTGCGTTTGTCGCGCGCTAGCATCGTTCCTGGACCGGAAACTCGATACTCTTCTCGGAATATTTCATAATGAGGGTTTGCACCTTCTCCACGATCAGCAAGGTCTAAGCACCTTACCGCCAGAATGATTTGCCCCCAATTCAAGTCTTTTCGCGCACTTAGATAGACTTTAGGTGCGATTACCTCTCCACCACGAAGGCGCGTCGACGGAACATGAAGCTCAATATCAGCAAATGACTTGCGATAAATTACACATCCGATGACGAATAGAATAAACGCAGCTACAACGCTCAAGGCTATAATTGTAGGTAAATTCAAGCAGCCTCCTTTTTCTCGGAATTAGGCGAGAAAAGTAAATAAAGTTGGAATCTAATTTAGTTAAGTTTTATGGATAGGCATGGACAAACGTATCTTACTCATTATTGGCGGCGGGATTGCGGCTTATAAATCACTCTTCCTAATTCGCGTGCTCGCTAAGCGCGGGATAGCCTCTCGCGTTATCATTACGCGGGGCGGGACGGAATTTGTGACGCCGCTTTCGGCGGGCGCGCTCTCAGGTGATAAAGTTTATTCTGATCTTTGGGATCTCACCGACGAAGCCGAGATGGGGCATATTGAATTGTCTCGCTCTGCTGACCTCGTCGTTATTGCGCCTGCCACGGCAGATATTATGGCCAAGGCGGCGCATGGTATTGCCAATGACCTCGCCACGACCACCCTTCTCGCCACAGATAAACGCGTGCTCTACGCCCCTGCCATGAATGTGCGCATGTGGGA
>JAHDCL010000004.1:0-30301 GCA_020629875.1 Hellea sp. | reverse complement strand
TGGAAGAAAACCCCGACATTCTAAAAACACTTAGCACGGCTAAAAACCGTCCCGAGTTGGTGGTCGGCTTTGCCGCGGAAACGAATGATGTCGTTAAACATGCCACTGCTAAACGACTGCGTAAAACATGTGACTGGATTGTCGCCAATGATGTATCAGGAGACGTCATGGGCGGAGATCATAATAAAATGATCCTGGTCACCGATGACGGCGCAGATGAATGGCCCCGCCTGACCAAGGCGGATAGCGCCAAACGTCTCGCCGCGAAAATTGCGGAGCATTTTGCATGAGAGTTTTGATAACGGCCTTACTTCTATCTATCTCGGCTCCGGCCTTTGCTGATAATATTGCAGGCTGCGAAGTGGTTCTGATGGAAAAAATAAAGCAAGAGGATAATGAAGGCGTTACAGAAATCGCTAGCTTTCGCCCCGCCGCTGATTTCATCGCTAGCGCCTATGATGACGAGGTCGAAGTTTTGCGCGAAATTGACGGCCTCCCCATTCGCGCGCTCATGTGTAAACGAAAAAGCATCATACCTAGTGAGGCTGACTTTCCAATTGTTGCGACCGGCACGCCTTTTATGATTTCGCAAAATTTTGACAGCACCGAAACGGGCTTGACAACTATCTTTTTTAAGGATGGCGAGTTTCGTTCAAATTATACGGGTCCAGCACTATCCAAGGAAAATGAAGCCCAGATAAAGACACGGCTGGATGATTTTAATGCACGGCCTCATGACCTGATCGAGAAGGAAAAGGCGATGCTCGAAAAGTCCACAGATGAGGTCTTGCCCGAAGATGACACGGCGCCCGAATCTGACGACAAAGATGAGGCTCCGGCGAAGGAGAGCATGGAAGCTATTTCGCCCGAGGAGCATGAAGCGCTAAAATAAGGCTCGCACATGTCACTCGTCGTTGAAATTAAAAAACTCGCTCACTTTGGCGATTTAGAACTCCCCAAATATGAAACCGTCCTTGCGGCCGGCGCAGACCTTCGCGCCGCCGTCGAGCAGCATGCGCCTATGGTGCTGCAGCCCGGTGCCCGCGCCCTCGTCCCGACCGGCATGGCGATGGCCTTACCTGCGGGTTATGAAGCGCAAATCCGGCCGCGTTCTGGCCTTGCTTATAAGCACGGTATCACCTGCCTGAACACACCTGGCACGATTGATGCAGATTACCGCGGTGAGGTCAAAGTCTTGCTGATTAACCACGGCGATACCGCCTTTACGATTAATCGCGGCGAACGCATTGCACAAATGGTCATCGCGCCTATTACGCAACCGGACTTCGAAGCGGTGACTGAACTTTCAGAAACCGTACGCGGCGAAGGCGGCTTCGGGTCAACAGGTACACAATAATATGAAGATTTTGCGCCTAGTCATACTTATCGTCTTAGGCGTTATTCTTTCGGACTCATCCGTATTTGCGCAAACACCTGTCCAAAAGCATGGTCATTTACGCATCGCGGGTAAGCATATCGTGGATAAAAACGGCGCTATCACCTCCCTTGCAGGGCCTAGTTTTTTCTGGAGCAATACGGGTTGGGGCCAAGATCGATTTTACACACGGGGCGCGGTAGAGACCTTCGCCCAAGATTGGAAAGCCGGCATCATACGCGTCGCTGTAGGCGCGGAAAATGATGGGAGTATTCTAAAAGACCGCCGAGGAAACTTACGGCGCGCTCAAACGGTTATCGAGGCCGCGATTGATAATGGTCTCTATGTTATTGTCGATTGGCACTCTCACCGCGCGGAGCAGGATCTCGGCGAAGCTCAAGCTTTTTTTACACATATTGCGAAACGTTACGGTCACACGCCCAACATCATGTACGAAATCTATAATGAGCCGCTGGATACGACGGATTGGAACCGCGTCGTAAAACCTTATGCAGAGCGCATGATAAAAACTATACGCGCCGTTGATCCTGATAACCTTATTATTGTCGGCACGCAGACATGGTCTCAGGACGTCGATAAAGCCGCCGACAATCCAATACGGGGACAGAGCAATATCCTCTACGCCCTTCATTTTTACGCCGCGACGCATAAAGAGGAGCTACGCGAACGTGCTCAATATGCTATCAATAAAGGGCTCCCGATTATTATCTCGGAATGGGGCAGCGTCACCTATAGCGGAGACGGATATTTCGATATTGATTCCTCCATTGAGTGGATGAAATTCGCAAAGCGAAACGGCCTGTCCCATCTTAACTGGTCTGTCAGTGACAAAAATGAAAGCGCTTCAATGCTTCGGCCCGGTGCTTCTTCGAATGGTCGTTGGACAGAAAAGGACCTAACGCTTTCAGGTCGGCTAAGCCGTGAAATTATGCGAAACTGGTGAGTAAGGATAGCACATTCACCTATGGCCGTTATCTCCGGCTAGATCAAATATTGGACGGGCAGCGTCCGCTCACGGATAAACATGACGAGATGTTGTTCATCGTCCAACATCAAACGTCAGAGCTTTGGATGAAGCTGGCTATTCACGAAATCACGTCTGCGCGCGAAGCAATTAGCAATGATACCCTTCCAGCCGCGATGAAGATGTTGGCCCGGGTCTCGCGCATATTCGAGCAATTAAATTCGGCTTGGGACGTGCTACGTACCCTCACCCCTGATGAATACACCGCCTTTCGCGATGCCTTTGGCGCTGGGTCAGGATTTCAGAGCTGGCAATATCGCGAGATCGAATTTCTGCTTGGCAATAAAGCCGCGCGTCACTTGGAAACGCATAAGGGTCACGCGGCCTATGACCGCCTTGAAACCGCGCTCAACGCGCCGAGCCTTTATGACGAAGCGACCGCCCTTCTCGCCGCGCGCGGCTTTGATATCGAAACAGCGCATTTAAACCGAGATGTGACCCAAAACTACACCGCAAATGATAGTGTTCGCGCGGCCTGGTTATCTATTTATCAAAACCCCAAAGCCCATTGGGATCTGTTTGAACTGGCGGAAAAGCTCGTCGACTTTGAAGACTATTTTCGCCGCTGGAGATTTAATCATGTGACCACGGTAGAAAGGGTCATAGGGTTTAAACGCGGTAGCGGCGGAACATCAGGGGTAAACTACCTTAAAGCCATGCTCGATGTTGTTCTCTTCCCAGAATTGTGGGACATAAGAACGGAACTTTAAAGGAGCCAGTTATGTCCGACCTAATTCGCGGTAAAATCTACGATAATATTACCCAAACCATGGGCAATACGCCGTTAGTACGCTTTCCGCATGTGAGCGAAGGAGTTCCTGCTGATCTCTGTTATAAGCTCGAATTTTTTAACCCCATTGCCTCTGTAAAAGATCGAATTGGGGTTGCGATGATTGAAGCTCTGGAAGCTGAAGGTCAGCTCAAGCCTGGCGGAACAATCGTCGAGCCCACGTCCGGAAATACCGGTATCGGCCTGGCTTTTGCAGCCGCAGCCAAGGGCTACAAAACGATCCTTGTGATGCCGGAACAAATGTCCATTGAACGCCGAAAAATGATGAAATTGCTTGGCGCGGAACTCATCTTGACCGAAGCCGCTGGCGGCATTCCCGGTGCAATTGCCAAGGCTGATGAAATTTGCGCGGCGACAGCTGGCGCGGTTCAAGCGGGTCAATTCGTCAACCCAGCCAACCCCGCTATTCATTATAAAACGACTGGTCCTGAAATCTGGAATGATTGCGGCGGTCAAATTGATGCCTTTATCGCAGGTGTGGGGACAGGCGGCACGCTGTCCGGCACTGGTAAATTCTTGAAAGAGAAAAATCCGGATTGCCAAATCATCGCCGTGGAACCCGTTGGTTCGCCCATGATTTCCAAAGGCGAAAAAGGTCCGCATAAAATTCAAGGTATCGGCGCAGGCTTCCTGCCTGACGTTCTCGACACGGATATCATTGATGATGTTGTAACAATTGATAATGACGCCGCCTTTGGAACAGCCAAACATGTCGCGGCCGCCGATGGTGTGCCGATTGGTATTTCATCAGGCGCCGCTGTTGCGGCAAGTCTCATAGTGGGGGCTCGCCCTGAAATGAAAGGCAAACGTATCGTGACGATTATTCCGAGCTTTGCGGAGCGGTATCTCTCAACACCCCTTTTTGACTAAGTGACCCCCGATTACGTCAAACGTTATGCCCGCCACCTTGTCCTCAAGGAAATAGGCGGGGCGGGACAGCAAGCTATGCTTGCGGCCAAGGTCGCAATTGTGGGCGCGGGTGGCCTAGGCGGCCCGGCAGGGCTCTATCTCGCCGCGGCTGGCATTGGACAGATTACCATTATCGATGATGATGTGGTCGAGGCCTCAAATCTTCAGCGGCAGGTTCAGTTTGTGACAACGGATATTGGCATGGAAAAAGCCACTGTGATGGCAGACACACTTGATGACTTAAATCCAGATGTGCAAACCCAAGGCCATGTTGGACGACTGACCCATCGCAATGCCAAAGAACTATTGGCGGGTCATGATGTTATCCTTGACGGCGTTGATGACTTTGCAACGCGATTTGCCATCAATGATGCCGCTTTAAGCTTAGGAATTCCCGTGGTCTCAGGGGCGCTCGGGCGATTTGACGGGCAAGTCAGTGCCTTTCGGTCTGATAAGATAAGTCCGTGCTATCGCTGTTTCGTCCCGCAAATTCCGCCGGATGCCGAAACCTGTTCTGAGGTAGGAATTGTCGGAGCGCTCGCTGGTATCATCGGATCTATGATGGCGCTACAGGTGATTAAACTGATAACCGGCGCAGGCGAGCCATTAATTGGGAAGGTCTGGCTATTTGATGGATTAAAGGCGGAGGCAAGAACAATCGCCCTGCCCCAGGACCCGCATTGCCCTGCTTGTTCTTAAGTACGAATTCCGCGGTTATAACGTATCTTAATGCCTGATCGGCGGCGAGTCTTGGTCCCCCGTCTACCGACAATGGGCGCAGCCCCAAATGCGCCGACTGGCGCTGAATAAATACGTCGGCGAGACTTTGACTGATTGGCCGCATCTAGCTGGCTCTCGAGTGCATCAATACGGTCTGCTTGAGCGCTGATACGCTCGCTCTGCAGCAATAGTCTCTGCTTTACGACCTTATTGCTTCTTTGCCCATAAACGACAGGGGGTGCCGCAGGCGCCGCCTTAGGCGTCGCGCGGTAAACCCGTACGCCCTGTTCGCAGGTGACGCTGACGGAACTCGCAGGCCCATAGCCACAGGCCATAGCTGTTCCCGGAGCCATCATGGCTAAAATTGCGAGTGATAAAGTCAATTTACGCATAGAACTCTCCATTGGGATCACCATAGCGGAAGCCCCCCAAATTTCCATGCTCTGCGCCCCTTAGGCGAGTTTTAGCGTCAGTTTTCGGGCTTCCATCGCATAGTAATCTTGCTCACAGGCTTTTAACATAGCCTGATATGCCAGGGGGACATTTGGCTCTGTTTCAGGCGCTGGCGCGAAGCCAGCAGAGTTTTCAACCGATCTATACCAATAAGGTGCCCAGGCTCCATCCGTTTCCCGCGGCCCCTTTTCCCAAGATAGCATCGCCTCATCGAAAGGAATATCTATCGCATGGCAAAGTTGACTAAGCATTGTTCGGGGCCAGCGTAAAATATCCATAGAGTCTATCACGGGCGGACGTCCCAGCTCCTCCCAGAGTTTGCGCTGAGGTGCAAAGCCAAGGTCGTCCAACTCAAACTCTTCTCTGCCCTTCACATATGAAGCTATCACTCTTGCAGGCTCGCGAATGAGGAAAAAGTGCCTGGCCCCATTGGCCCAATCCATCGGAAAACATTTGAGCATATGATGCGGCATATGTTTTTGAAAACTGTAAGGGGTTTTAGTCTGGGCAGCGCAGATATTCGCGACTTTTACTGGGTCACATTCATGCCGCGCCAAAGTCGCGTCCCTTCCGGGATGGGCTTTACCACTGAATCTCAAAAAGGGAGCAAAAAAGGGCTCATCAATCACACTACAGTCGGCTCGAGAACCAAAGCTGCGCATCATGGCTGTCGATAGATTGCGCGGGCCTGACCACATTGCAATAATGGTCATGAAGCGCTGTCACTGTGGATAAGGTCAAGATATAGCCCCTGCAACCGCTCAACCATAGGACCGCGCTTGCCGCTTCCAATTTTGCGTCCATCAATTTCGCCCACGGGCGCCAGCCCGGCAAAGGTCCCTGTGGTGAAGGCTTCATCTGCGCTGTAGCACTTCATTAAGCTAAAGTTTTTTTCAAAGACTGGAATTTGATTGGCCCGGCAAAGGTCTATGATCTTGCCTCGCGTAATCCCGCCAAGGCAATAATCTCCGCTGGACGTCCAGACTTCACCGCCCCTTACAATAAAGAAATGCGTTGAGTTACACGTTGCCACAAACCCTTGGGGGTCAAGCATTAGGCCCTCATCCGCGCCCGCCTTAATGGCTTGGATACACGCTGTGATGCAGTTTAGTTTCGAATGAGAATTTAACCCCGGATCTTGAACGTCAGCTCGCCCCCGGCGCACGGAAACTGTATAAAGTGAGAGCGGGTTAACCGCTGTTTTAGGATTAGCTTTCTTAAATTCCGGCGCAATAACAATTGTCGCTTTCGAAACCACCACGCGAGGATCTTGATAAGGTGTACTGCGCAAGCCCCGCGTTAGCATTAGGCGAATATGCACATCTTCACTCATTTGATTGGCGTTCAGGGTTTCATATAACCGCTCTGTCATTTGATCTTGGCTAATCCCAATATCAATATCTAGCGCGGCGGCGCCCTCCCAAAGGCGATTCAGATGCTCTTTAAGAAAAGCAATTTTGCCAGCATGGACACGTAATCCTTCCCACACCCCGTCGCCCAGCATAAAACCCGAGTCGAAAACATTCACGACCGCTTTGTCTCGCGGAACCAGATTACCATTTACGTTAAATAAAACGCTCTCATTACGCGGATCAGGAATATATGCATGGGAACCGTAGGACATAGCACTGTCCTATCAAGATAGAAGAAAGACACAAGGTTATGTTAAGCAGGGTGTTTAATCCTAAGCAGAACTTATACTTTACAGACCCCATTCGTAGCCGACTTCCTTTTCGGACAAATCCCAAAGACGTTTCATTACTGCCTTGTCATAGGCGTGGGGATGCAGGGTCCCCTTGCCAACCGGACCCACAAATTCAGCGCGACCCGTTGGTCCATAAAGTGCGCGCTGTTCGAGGCCCTCCTCAGTTGCACACATAAGCTGAGGCCGCGAGCCCTCCTCTGCCGATTGAACCATGGGTGAGAATGTCATTAGCTTAAACATGAGGCGGGTTAAAAAATTTCCACTCGTCGCGATAAGGGAGGTTTTTGACGATCCAGGATGACACACGAATACTTGAACATCGGTTCTATCATTAGCCGCAAGGCGATCTTGTAATTCATAGGCGAACATCATTTGCGCCAGCTTGCTTTGAGAATAAGTCTTGTTCTGATGGTAATTTTTATCCCAATTCATGTCATCAAATTGGATAGTCTTAATCCCCATATTATAACCAAGGCTGCTAACGACAACGATGCGGCCCTGGCTATTTTCGATGCGTTCAAAAAGCAAACCGCAGAGCAAGAAGTGGCCATAGTGATTAGTGCCCAACATGCTTTCGAAACCATCTTCTGTTAGCTTTTGTGTTGGCACTTGGGCGATTGCCGCGTTGCAGATAAGGGCATCTATTCGAGGAACCTGCCGCAGAACGTCCGCCGCAGCCTCACGTACGCTCGCGAGAGAGGCAAGGTCTAAGCGGATAAAGGACACATTAATATCTGAGCCTAGCTCATTCTTAAGTTCGGCAATCGCGGCTTGAGACTTCTCTTTCGAGCGATTAAGCATCACGACCTTAGCCTCTCTGGTCAGCAAGGTGCGAGCAGCTTGAAATCCAGTCCCAGAATTTGCACCAGTGATAAGAAAGGTCTTTCCCTTCAGCGAACCTAGCCGGTCAGGTGTCCAGCCTTGGGCTCCGAATGTGGTATCTGGCATAATATTCTCCCGGGGGATGTACAGTTAATAGCGGGTTTTGTCCGCTAAAAATGCATATTAATGCGTAAACACCACAAAAATAGAGGCAAAACTCCCAAATATTTGCCTATTTGTATCGGGTTGCTATTTTAGCCGCGAAGGTATTTATATTTGAAAGCGCTCAGACACGGGTAACAAAAAAGCCGCGCATGAAACATGCACGGCTTTCGGAATAGGTTGAGCAGAGTTACGTTGGGTTATCCGCCGGGTCATCAATCTTTGGGCGCTCAATATTTATCGTTGGCACCTCTATAGTTTCGGTTGTTGTACCAGCTTCAACATCAACCGGAACCTCCACTTCGATGGTTTTCGTTTCTGTCTCAACACCGACTGTTGGTAGTTCTACTTCAACTTCCTTCGAGCCTAATTTTACGTCTGCGACATCTACGTCAAATTCTGGCATCTGGCCTTCAGAAACGCTGACATCTACTTTTGGTAAGCGCGCTTCTTTGACCTGATCTACATCGATTAGGTACAAACCAGCCGCTGCGATGGCAGCGATGGCAACAGCGCCAACCGCGATTCCTATAGCTCTACCTGCGTTCGATTTGTTGTTTTTTTCCCGTGGGGAAAAAGGGTATTTTTGACTCTCACGACGATTAAAATCTGTCATTGATCTCTCCTTCTAAATTTATTTACGCTATACGAGCACTAGATTTCGGCCCCACAAAGAACCACACGATTAAACCGATTAGTGGAAAGAGAAGCACGAAAAGTGTCCAAAGTATTTTGCCCAGTAAAGACGCACCGGATCCAACGATATTGATAATTGCCCAAACAGCCACGATTAAATGTAATAATCCAAGTATTCCTTCAAACATTCTATAACTCCTATTTTTTTCTGCAGGGCCTTATTGCCTGCTCGCCCCAAACCAACATATTAAAAGATAAATGGTTCCAAGAAATAATTCTGGGGGAACTCAAGGTAAGAGTTTAATCAGATTTAAACAGTTTCCCCTCAGGAATAACGGAACCTTTTTTTCCAACTCGCGTAGAACAAGGGATATGACGCTAGACAGACAAAGAAAATCAATCATGATTGTAGAGGATGACCCCTTTATAGCCATGGACTTAGAGGACATTTTTTTAAGTTCCGGCTATGATGTTATGGGACCATTTGCCGATGTCGACTCTGGCCTAAAATCCTTGGGGCAAAGCCTTCCTGATGTCGCAATGCTGGACTATAATTTGGGCCGCGAGACAAGCATTCCTTTGGCCAGACGTTTACATGAAAAGAACGTTCCCTTCATTTTTCTATCTGGACAAGTTGAACAGGTTGTCATTGGACATGATCGGCCAAAGCGCCCTGTCATTGCTAAGCCGTTTAACCCCCAGCGCTTACTGAATGTGGTCGGGGAGTTAGTCCATGCTTCATAATATCTATGTCACGCACAAACCGCAGGCCCAGATAAATTAGTCGCTATCAGGCTCGACGTGACAGAGCCGATCGGGTTTGGCAAACACCTCATACACCAATCCGGTATCCGTTAGAGTGTAATTAGCTTCTCCTTGTAGATCCATCGGCACGATACGCTCTAAAATCTGGCTACCAAATCCGCGGCCTATTTCGCCGCTCATTCCAACACTTAATCGCTCTTGCCAATTGAGCTGTATCGTCTCCCCGCAGTTCCACGCCACTGACAACTCGCCCTCACGCGGCCCCAATGCGCCATGCTTAACGGCATTTGTACCTAATTCGCTAAACATTAGCGTCATAATAAATGCACCGCGAGGCGATACCCGGAAGTCGTTTTCCGTTTGAATACTGACCCGGGCCTGGTTGGCTGGATTTATAAAGGGAGCTAGGGTTGTGTTAACAAGCTCGCTCATTGGAACGCTAGCCCATTGATGAGCCGCGAGGAGTGCCTGGGTTTGCCCTAATGTGGTAATTTTCTCGCGTAGCCTGCGAACTAATTTATCTTTATCATCTTCATTGCGGCCAACCATTGAAATTAGAGCGGATACGTGGGCGTACATATTTCCCATGCGGTGGCGCAATTCCTCATTCACTACCGATAAATCCTCGACAAGTTGCTTTTGTTGTACAACCTCAATTTCCGTCATAACGCTGGCCGCTATATCTCGGAGAAGCTGCTTGTCGGCGTCAGAAAAATCATCACGGGGTTTGCTATCTATTACACACAGCGTTCCTAGAGCATGGCCAGATCTGGTTACTAATGGCGCTCCTGCATAAAAGCGAATCTCAGGACCGTCCGTAACAAGAGGATTCTGCTCAAACCGGTCATCCTTGGTGGCGTCCGGCACTATCATGACATCTCTATTGCGGATAGCATGGTCACAAAATGCAAACTCACGCGGAGTTTCGCAAAGGTTCGTTCCCTCTGTAGATTTGAACCATTGGCGTTCTTTATCAATAAGCGAGATAAGAGCGACTTCCGTCCCAAGCGCGTTAGAGGCAAGTCGCGTAAGCCGGTCAAAACGTTCCTCAGCTTGACTATCCAAGAGCTTGGTAGCCTCCAACGCGGCAAGGCGATCAATTTCTGACATGGCTTGTCCCCATTGCGGCAATCCCGTGAATGCCTTTAGCTAATGTAACGTAAACTTGCTTGGGCGTTTTATCAAGCATCTAATCTTTTCAATCCTTGGCGACCACGATCAGGAGTCACTTTTGCACCACTTCAAAAGCACGGCTAATATCTGACTTGTCTGCATCCGAGAGTTGCCCCTGTAGTGTCGCGGCTTTCAGTTTTTCGACATGATAAATTAAAATAGATTCCGCCTCTCCGTCCTTCGCATCTGCCGCCAACTCAGTTAAAACCGATAACATTTTAAGTGCTGTATTCCGATCCGACGCAATATAAGCGCGCGATTGGTCACAAATCACACTCGCAAATTTCTGAAAATCTATGGGATAGGCGATTACGCGCAAGGCGCCGTCTTCGTCCAGACGGTAGGGGCTAGGCACATGACCACGAAGGAAGGCCTTCATCGCGCTATGAAACCAATTGATACAGTTGATTGCGGTGAACGGGTCGTTGACGCCCGGAGAGAGAGCCCGAGCCAGAATTTCAACTAATTCATCTGCCAAAAAAAGAATATTCTGATGTGCAGTTCGATTTTGTCCCATGGCATAAGCGCTCAGATAGGGTTGAATCTCGCCCTCCCAATCCTTTTGGGGCCGAATGCGCATCAACACATCACCCCGCGTTGCAAAGTCACCCGGCCTATATTCCAGCTTGACGACTGCATCATCTCTTTGCGCAGCCTCTAACAGAGTATCGATTTTTATTGTCTGAATGTAACCCTCAGCGCGAGCACGAACCTCGATGGCGCCAGGCTGCTTGAAAGTGTCGATATCAAAATCGAAATCCTTGCTGTTCCCTTCCTTTCCTAGCTCTTCCGGGTATATTTTTGCGATATCATCTCTCAATCGGCGCCCAACGCGAGCCGTGATATTCCCAACATTCAGGGTCTCAGGAACGTGGTGAATAAAATAGATTAATACTCCTACGCTCATTAGCGTCAGCGCCATGGCTGTCAAAAGCGATAAGTGAGGTACAAACTCTGCGAGACCATTACTCCCATCTCCAACTTCACCCGTTCGCGCCACACGGAGAACTAATAGGCAATATATGAAGGTAGAGGTAAACGTACCAAGCGTGACCTGATTGCCACGATCACGCATAAAATTACCTATTAGGCGCGGGCCGTATTGACCCGCGGCACTTGTGACAGCGACCATTGTAATTGAGAACGTCGTGGCTGCCACGCCCATCATAGAACCCGCAATAGTCGCCAAAATCGTGCGAGCGCCATCGGCTTTGCTCAAGAAGAAAAACTCAGCACCTGCAAGTCGCGATGCAAATACTCCGTCAAGGTGAATGGTCAGTTGAGCCAAACAAATAGCTCCAAACCCCATCAAAGCCGGAATAAAGTAGTAACTGCTCTGTAGGTCTTGCCAGAGTTTTGTGGCCCGCGCGTTCATGCGCTATTTAACGAGGTCTTCTCGCTTTTTCTTGCAACGCCCTCTCGTCGGTTGTCAGTGACTTTGTAACGAGGTTTTGGTTTTCTTCCCGCCTTGGGGCTCGGCCAGCCTTCACGCTGCGCATCGCGGTCGCCATCCGTTTCTTCGGTCTGGTCGTGGAACAGGTGAACATTTGTGTTATACGGCATATCGATTCCAGCGTCGTCCAAAGCGTATTTCACGGCCCTAATGATGTTAGAACGGTTGGCGACGATGTCACCCCTTTTGCTATTGGTCCACCAGCGTGCGCGAAGAGTTACCCAGCTTGCAGCCAAATCCCAAACAAACACTTCAGGCGCCGGATCAGCTTCAACACCCTCTATGCCGGAGATAGCTTTTTGTATAATTTCGCAAGCTTCTTCGATATCATCCGCGTAGCCGATTCCAATATCATATTGTGAGCGGCGCTGGACTTCACCAGTTTTCACAAGAATGGCATTCGTATAAATTTGACTGTTCGGAATGACCGCTCTCTGGCCATCATATGTCTTTATAATAGTTGCGCGCGTTTCAATCTGTTTTACGGTGCCTTCAAAACCAGACGCTTCAATTTGATCCCCAATTTGAAAAGGCTGCCTTAGAAGAATGAGGAGCCCCGCTAACCAATTCTGTAAAATATCTTTGAACGCAAAGCCTATCGCGACTGAACTCACACCCAGCCCTGCAATTAAGTCAGCGGGATTGAGGCTGGGTACAATAATTGTCGCTGAGACGAATGCACCTAATACGAGAATGGTCCACTTTATGAAACCGCCCAAGATTTCTCCTAGGTTGTTGCGGTGTCGTGACTCAAAGGTCTTGAAAACAATCGCTCTAACAATCTTCGCGGCGACGAAAAATAACATAAATAGTAATGCGGCAGCCAGCAAATTTGGCAAAAGCTTTACGAGACCATCTAGCCAGCTATCGAGTTTTTCAACAGCAAGGGCAGGATTTAGATCAATCTCACCTGCCACGTCATTTTCTGGGGTTGTAGAATTATTCTCCGCCATCTCTACGCCCTTTCGATTTCACTGTGAGATTTTAAAACGGCGTCACCACCGCTCTGTGAAATGTAATAGGCGGGCTTGCTCTCACTTGCATGTCGCGTGACATCCGTCCCCTTAATGGTGAGTGTCACATCATCTGTGTAAACTTTTTGAATATGGCCCGTTGCATTGCTGCCGCCCCATGACCACTGCACTTCGGAGCCTACCGGATATTCTCGCATATTCGTTCCTTTAAGAAAAATGTGTTCTTAAAGGCCTTACGCATATGAGAACGTTTCGTTCCGACTGCGCTTCAAGGAATGTCCTTAAAGCGCTTCATGCCCAATCAAAAAAGTACGCGAATGAGAACTATAGAGTGCTCCTAATAATCGAGACCTTAACCTTCGTGGAAAAAAAGCGCCTGACTAATGGCAGCCTTCACATTTTCAGGTCGGAAGGGCTTGCTGATAAGATAAGCGGGCTCGGGCTTATCGCCCGTCAGCAAGCGCTCTGGAAACGCCGTAATAAAAATAACGGGTACGTCGTATTTCTCTAAGATGTCAGACACCGCATCAATTCCCGAGCTGCCATCCGCCAATTGAACATCCGCTAAAACGATACCCGGCTTTTTCATCGCCGCGGCCTTCACCGCCTCGGTCTGTGTCGCGGCAATGCCATCCACGGTGTGGCCTAAATCTTCGACAAGTCCTTCTATGTCCGCTGCGATGATGGGTTCGTCCTCGATAATGAGTACATTCGTGCGAAGTTCTTTCTCGATATCGGCTTCCGCCTCCTCAATATAATCTTGCGCTACTTTTTCACTTTCTCGCATGACCAGGGCTATCTCAGCGGCACTCATACCCTCGATTGCATTGAGAAGAAAAGCTTGACGAGAACGCGGAGCTAACTTCAAAACTCTCTTAGCGGCGACAGTGTCACCCGTTGCAAGATTACCCTCCAATACTCCACCTGAGCTATTCCAGATGCCAAGGAACATTTGGAACAAACCTGTTTTCGGAGACAAAGACTGATCAAGCGCACTGCTATCAGCCGCTAATGCTTCCAAGGCGGTTCTGACATAGGTATCGCCAACAGTTTGGCTCCCCGTCAATGCTCTTGCAAACCTCCTCAGATATGGGAGGTGCGGAGCGTAAGTTTCGACCATACTCATGTTAGTGTCCTTTTTCGTATTTTTTTTGGAACCTTCCTGAAAGTCCCGCGTTTGTAGGTTTGTATATACTACTATATACGCACCATTAACGAAGCTAGAGCCACTTAGGTTCCAAAAAAATAAAATTAACTGACTTCAACGCCAGGGAAGCAAAACAAAGACCGATGACAGATACACCGAACGCGAAAACTTTAAAATTGTCAAAGTCTGGGGACAACTTTGCCAAGAAGCCCTTAAAAGACAAAATTGGGACAGACCTTAAGCAACTCTATGACGATATCGTCAATGAGGACGTACCCGATGATTTCTTGGCCTTGCTTGCTCAGGCTGACGAGAAAGATAGCTGAGACCTGCCATGCTTCAAGAAAGACCTATTATGACCGAGCCCAGCTCCAAAGCCTATGATCCCGAGGATACGACACCTTGGGAGCCATTGGATGAAAACCTGTTTAAACAAGAATTGACCGCGCTCATCCCGCATCTCCGGGCCTTTGCGCGATCGCTTTGCGGGAATGCGACTTTAGCTGATGATGTCGCCCAAGACGCCATGCTGAAGGCTTGGAAGTCGCGCGATAAATTCAAACCAGGATCAAATTTAAAAGCTTGGACGTTCACAATTTTACGGAACCAGTTTTACTCGATAAAACGACGATCGTGGCGTGCAACCTCACTGGATAAAGAGGTCGCCGAACAAACAATCGTCGCGAAATCAGACCAAGAAAAAGTCGTGGAGCTTAATGAGCTCCGCCGAGGTCTCGACAGCCTGAAAGATGATCAGCGCGAGGCTCTAATACTCGTTGGTGCATCGGGCATGTCCTACGAAGAAGCTGCAGAGGTTTGTGGTTGCGCCGTAGGTACCATAAAAAGCCGTGTTAGCCGCGCTCGCAAAGAGCTAGAGCTAATTATGAAAAATGCGTCCTTTGAGAACGAAGCGGATGACGTGCGGGCCATAGATGCAATGGACGAAATACTTGATGAAGCTGAGCAACTCGCCAAAAGCTAAAAATTGTTCAATTCTTGAAAGTTAATGATGACTGATCTTCGCGTTCGATATGGCTTGATTCTCGCATTAGCACTTTTCCCGATTCTTCTATTCTCCATTTACATGGCCTATATGGATGGCCGCATATTGCTCGTTATCATCTCGGTACTTGCGTGGGTCATCGCCTTTTTTTCGTTATGGGTCACAACGGACAAACTCGTTTTTTCTCACCTACGAAACATAAAGAGAGCCTCTGATGCGTTTGCTAAAGGAGACTCAGAAGCGCGCGTCGGAGAAATGCCAAATGCGCCCATCAGAATTTCTGAATTAGGCCGAGCTTTCGACTTGATGGCAGATAATATCGAAGAACGAGAAACTCGTCTTTTAGATAATCTCGACGAGAAAGAGACCTTACTTCGCGAAATTCATCATAGAGTAAAAAATAACCTTCAGATAATTATTTCACTCCTAAACATACAAGAGCGGAAATTAAAAGATACGGCCAGCTTGACCGCTCTTCAGGAAACACGCGGACGAATTAATGCAATTGCTTTGGTTCATCGAGGTCTTTACGAAGGTGAGGACCTGCGCGTGATCAATATGCCAATATTTCTGAGCAGGTTGGTCGAAGAGTTAAAGAAAGGTCTGGGAGCTGACGAGAAGAATGTAACAGTCACGGTAAAGGTTAATCCGGTGAACTTTGAGCCTGACACGGCCATTCCCACTGCGCTATTCATTGTTGAAGCATTGACCAATGCGATGAAGCACGGCGTTCCCAATGGCGGAGAAATCGACATATCACTCAAGAGGGAGACCAAGCTAATTACCGTAAGCGTCGCTGACAACGGGGTGGGAGTTCCTCACCTCTCCAAAGGCGGTACCGGTTCTAAATTGATGAAAGGTTTTGCGCGCCAACTCTCTGGAACATGGCAGGAAGACGACGTCGAAAACGGTTATAAGACCTCCCTAATATTCTCAGTCTGAAGCACTAAGGTTCCCTTCACCCCCCCAAATCCAATCATAAAAAAACGCCGCCCTGATGAAAAAACCAAGACGGCGTTTCTAAAAAAATATGCTGAAAATTTATTCAGCGAGAGATGCTCGAAGCATCCAAATTGCTTCTTCGTGCCACGCCAGACGCTCCGTCATCATGTCCGCAGTCACAAAGTCATCTTTGCCTTCACAAAACTCGATGGCTACGCGTAAAGATCGGCAGACAGTTTCGTGGTCTTTGGCTAGCATTTCCACCATTTCAGCGGCACTTGCTGGCTCATCATGATCTTCGATCGCTGACAATTCGCCATATTTTGTATAGCTGGCAGGCGCCTTCGACCCGAGAGCGCGAATACGTTCTGCGAGCTCATCCACAGCTTTGAAAAGGTTGTTATAGTGCTCTTCCGTTAAATTATGAATCGAATAAAAAAGCGGACCAGCAACATTCCAATGCACACCCTGGGTTTTAATGAACAACTGGTAGCTATCCGCGAGGACAACACCAAGTCGTTTAGCTATTTCAAGGCGGTCATCACCCGAAATACCAGTATGGACAGTTAATTGAGCAGCTTGTGTTTTTAGGGCAGCATTTGCCATATAAATTCTCCTTATTGCTTATATTTTACCGCCGAGGTCGTATTGGAAAGAATACGACACGCATTTCGGCGGCGGTTATATTTTAACAATGCGCCTAGCCGGAATTCGTTCCAAAAATCCCGACAACCTGTTGCTTCAAAGAAGATAAATTTGCCTGCTCAACAGAATCTGTAAGGGCATCGGAATCCGTATCAGCAGAGAGTGTATCAATAGCCTTTTGTACGCTTCTCAGCTGAGATTTATATCCGCCATTCAACCCCTCTGAAGTCGCCCGCTGCAGCGCTTCTTCATCAATCTTCCACCGAGATAGTAGAGCTAATTTCCGCTCTCGGGATAAAGACGTGTCTCGGATTAGTTCGTTGGGGTTTGAATAATTTGAATAATTGTTGTTCGTCATTTTCAAGGCCTTTCTTCAGGATTAATTTACATGAATAAAACGAAGTGATGCGCGGCAAAGTTCCAATTTATTTTCGAATGATTTGGGAACCAATATCCCTTGGCCTCGTTGATTGGTCATGAACGCGCCGCAATCGGCCGCGAATAAATAGGAGAATAAAAAATGGCAAATGCTAAGAAGAACATCGTACCCATGAATCAAGACATTCCTGCACAGCTCGACACTTTGCGGCAGGACGTGGCTAATCTGGCCGAAACTTTAAAACTTCAAGCTAAGGTAAGCGTAGCTGAAAAAACAGCGACAGCGAAAACCATCGCCTCAGACAAAACTGAGCTCGTTAAAGATAAGTATGACGCTCTTGCCACCAAAGCTGAAACGTCCATCAAGGACAACCCGTTAACCTCTATCGCGATTGCTGTGGGTGCAGGCCTGGTTCTTGGCGCATTGACGCGGCGCTAAGGCTGATATGCTGAAATATGCGAAATATGCAGTTCCTTATCTTTTGAGGGCACCTCGCCGAAACCCGGTCAAAAATTTGGCCGGGTTGTTTCTGGCCTATCTACTTTGTTTCCTTGCAACGGTATTTATTGTCATTGCAGCATTCATATGGATGTCGAAAGAATTTGGACTAGAGGTCGCCTTCGCCGCGACAGGGGTGACTTTTATGTTTAGCGCCTTTTGTATACTTATCGGTCTTAATACGCCCAAACCGGTGCCTGCGCCAACACCTCCAAAAATCGCTAGCGACCCGCTTGCGAAATACATCCCGGAATCGGTTAAGGAAAATCCAACTATGCAAAAATTACTTTACCAAATTGGAGAGAGCCCGGTGACCGCGACGGCAACTGCTGTCACGGTAGGCATGCTCTTATCCCGTGAACTTATCGAGGACTAAAAATGAACACCAAAAATGAAACAACACATATACACCATGTCGAAGCCAAGGGCGGACGCCGCGTGAAAGGCATGCCCTATGTTCTAGGCGTATCACTTTTCGCAGCAATCAGTTTAGTGCTGATAGTCTTTGCGGTGTTTTCTGCGTAAGTCATCCCACCCGTTGCCCGGAACATAGAAAGAGCGGGAAACCAAAATCACACAGACGTTCTAGCCCGCTTTTCAAGCGGGTTTTTTTAGAGTCACTGTCTTTTTTCCCAAGAAGTAGTTACGCTCAGAACCGATGAGAAGTCAGATGCCCGACGTTTATCGAGCTTACCCGTTCCGTATGATCACACCCGAACCTTTTTTAAAAATTTGTTTCAGATGTTAAACGAAAGTTTTATTCCTTCGATCATGTTTGAAACAGCCACAGAGGTTAACAATATTCCCATGACACGGCTAATAATGCTGGCGCCGGATTGTCCGATAATGCGATGAATTGGTCCAGCTAACAGCAAAGCAACAAGTGTTAGCAAAAGCACACACACCATCGCGGCAACCGTAACAGATTGTTGAGCGATAGAGTACTTTGAGTTTTCAGTAAGTAATACAGCGGCCAGCATCGCGCCCGGCCCTGCAATGGATGGTATAGCCAAAGGATATATTGCCGTATCATTCGCTGATTTCGCGAGCCTCAATTCTTCCTCGGGTTTGCTTTCTCCAAATATCATGGACAGAGCAAAGAGAAGTAAAACAATGCCCCCCGCGATCTGAAATGCGGGCAGCGGGACATTCATGCCGCTGAGAATAAACTCCCCCGCAACAACAAAAAACAGAAGCACAACAGATGAAAGTATAATCGCCTTGAAAGCTGTCTTAACAAGATCTGCGCGTCCAAAACCTTTCGTGACTGCCAGAAAAACGGGGACGGTCCCAACCGGGTCAATGACGGCAATAAAGTAAATGAGATGGGACAAAAAAAGTTCAGACATATATGATGAGAGCTCCCAGGCCTTAATTTTATAAGATGGCTATAGCTTAAAAAACCGATCTTATCTCAAAAAAAAGGTGCTGAAGAAATTCCAGCACCCAATTGTGATTTTGGTAATTTAACTATGAAAAGCCGTTGGACGATTTATCATCCCCAATAGCCATAACGCCATTAATGATGTGGATCCGGCCATTTACCTGGCCAAGGTCGCGCCGGGTGATTTCGGATGTATTCCCCATTTCATCTGTTAGTCTTAGATATTCGCCGTCAAACTCAAATGTCATTACTTTCCCATTTAAGCTCTCACGTTGGACTGAACGGGATTGCGAAGACCGTATCTCTTCAAGGAGTGCGTCCGAGCTTAAATCACCCTCGAAAATATGAGATAAAGTTACATCGCGAGCATAGGCTGCGTCGGACATCAACGCTGTATATTCGTCATTTGGAACTTGCCAAAAGGCACTGTCTCGTGGCGCAAAAACCGTGTAAGTACCCTCATCAACCGTATCTTCTAGATCTGCCGCAATCATCATAGCTTCCAACTTTTCCAAAGTCAGAATATCGCCAATAGATTGGGTAATCGTACTCGCCTCTGAAACGGGGCCAATATTCTGCTTTATAAGAGACGGTGGCATCAGTTCAGCGCTTTGCGCTGCCGCGTGTGGTACTGTCGCCCATCCGACGACCAAAGCTGTGGAAACAGAGATGATTGAGGGTTTAAGAGATAGTTTAAACATAATATTTCCTTTCACATTAGTGATAGGTAACTTACGCCTACAGCTTCAAAGAGTTCCCAAAAGCTCATGTCCTTTCGGGTGAATACATAGCTTTATTGTTTTGGTCGGAGCGACCAGACTTCCAATTGGCTAACATGTAGCCTTTCCGAACTTTTCAATAGCTTACGCTCTTTGCAATGTGAGGAAATGGTGCGGCTGAGAAGAGTGATATTTCTTTTAATAAACTAATGAATACAATGACTTAAAATAACACGCAAATTTTTGTCATGCAAATTTATGCGCTATTTGTTAATCAAAGGCTTTACCTATGTCCTTGCACACTGACCTAGCTTGTAACTTCAAACACAAGTGAACACGACGCTGGTGATCATCATACCATAAGCTTAGGCGCTTTATGTAAGTCACTAGCCAAGACTGCCCCGCCGAACAGCCCTGCGTCATCTCCAAGTCCTGGCGTCGCGATAAGTGACTCAATATCCGCACGTGATTGCCCAAGATAATTATTTATTAAATTGGCATATTGCTCTCTAACTTTGTCAAGCAAATGCGGAGCGAGCATGAGCCCCCCGCCAAGAATAATTTTATTTGGACGGAGCGTCAGTGAAAGAATATTACACGCTTGAGCAAGATAAAAGGCTTCTATCTCCCAGCCTATATGCTCTGGTGAAAGCGATTTAGGATCGCCGTATCTTTGGGTTAAGGCTGTTGCCGATGCCAGACCCTCAAGGCAATCGCCATGAATTGAGCAAACGCCTTTAAAATCCCGGTCAGCTTTGTGACGCTTGAGGCGTATATGTCCAAATTCCGGATGTGCAGGTTTTCCAATCAAAGCGCCATTGGCAAATAGTCCGGCGCCGATTCCTGTACCAATCGTGATATAAGCCGCCGATTTCGTTCCCTTGGCAGCCCCCCATTCCATTTCAGCGAGAAGCGCGCCGTTTACGTCTGTATCGATAGAAACCGGTACTGATAGCGCCGATTCAAAATAGGTTTTCAGATTTGTCGCGGCCCAGCCCAATTTTGGTCCGTCCAGTATCATACCGTAATTGGGGGATTGCAGATCGACATCGATAGGTCCGAAGGATGCAATACCCATAGCGAGGGCCTGAAGGCCTTGAGCGGCTTTCTCTTGGAAGAAGGCTGCGCATCTGGATAAGGTCTCATTTGGGTTGGTCGTAGGAATACGTATGCCCGCTAAAACTTTACGGTCATTTTGCTCACTCCCTAGCTGGATCAGGGCGCATTTAAATGTTGTTCCGCCAGCATCAATCGCTGCAAAAATGGGGGCAGTCTCTAAACCGTCGTTCATAGCCATAAAAATACCTCTCCAGGGCCAGTGTAAGCCTAATATGATTATAATGCCTGGCGATATATGCGTGAAAATAAAATAAATTGCAATCGATTGTATTTATAGTTATGACAGTTGAAAAAGGGGATTAAAAATGTCGAATCTTGACGCTAATACTGGGGATGTCGTTCCTGCGCCGCGCTATTTCGCTGTAACCGCGCTGACCTATGCCATGTTCTTCATGTTCGCCATGACGACGGACGCCGTGGGTGAGATCATCAAAATCGCTAAAGGTGATATGAACCTGTCTAACACCCAAGCCAGCGCGTTTCACTGGGCGACAATGACAGCGATTGCCTTATCCGGAATTTTATTTGGTTACTTTGCCGATAAATTTGGCCGCAAAATAACAATCATTGCCGGTCTTGGGCTCTATGGGCTCGCGAGCGCCTCTTTTTTCATGGGAACGAGCTTTCAGCTCTATTTCAGCCTGCTCTTTATTAGTGGTCTTGCCATTGGTATTTTTAAAACAGCCGCCTTGGCGCTTATAAGCGATATAACGACATCAACAGAAGAGCATACGCGCACGATGAATGCCCTTGAGGGCTTTTTCGGTATTGGCGCTATAGTCGGCCCTCTGCTGGTCATTTCACTGCATGCGCGCGGCATTTCTTGGACATATCTCTATCTGTTCGCTGCGGCGCTTTGTTTCGTTATGATTATTTGGGCCGCGTTTACGAGTTATCCCGAAACGAAAAAGTCAACAGATGAGCCCGTGAACTTATGGAAGTCTTTTGCCCTTATGAGCAACAAATATGCTATGGGCTTTTCGATGGCCATTGCCCTTTACGTGGCTGCTGAAGTCTCCATTTTTGTTTGGCTACCCTCATATCTCGAAGGCTATACTGGTACTCAAATAGCCACATGGATGGCGACTTACGCCGTCATGGTCTTCTTCGTATTTCGTGCCCTCGGCCGCTTCCTCGGCATTTGGATTCTCAAACATATCAAATGGACAACCGTGATGATGGTGTTCTCTGGAATCATCTTCGCATGTTTTGCCGCGAGCGCTTTCTTCGGGCAAACGATTGCTGCGTTCCTCATGCCTTTATCGGGCCTCTTTATGTCCATGATGTACCCGACACTTAATTCTAAGGGTATCAGCTGTTTTCCCAAAACAAAACACGGAGCGGTTGCGGGCCTTATCTTATTTTTTACCGCTGTATCTGCCGCTGCCATTGCGCCGCTAATGGGATTCGTTGCTGATAGCTTTGGCGGAGATATGCGTTACGGTTTCATTCTTGCGACAGTACTCGCAGGGTTATTATTTGCCGGGATGATTTACAACCACATCAAAGACCCTGCTGCCTCAGCTCTCAAACAAGCCAATATCACTGAATATAATCTGTGATTTTTGGCTCTTCTTTAAATATTCAAGACTAAGAGATTTCTTGTGCCATTACGTCAAACACCGCCTTTTCCTGCGCCTTTTCCCGATGCATTCATGGGGGCGATACAGCACCCTGAATTACTCCTTTGGGATAGTTGGGTGATGCATATAGATGGAATAGACCATCTTTATTGCTTGGCATTGGCACGCCACAATCAGGACGGATCCCCCATCACGCCAGGGCAACGCAATGATTACAAGTTCCATTTTCGTCATTTTGAATCCCGTGATCGCGGCGCGTCATGGACTGATAAAGGTGTTGCTCTAAAACCCGGTAATATTGCGGATGGAAATGATGCGGGAAACGTGTGGAGCGGCGGCGTCCTGCCACTCGAGGACGGCACCGTTCTCTTTGGCTTTACGGGTATTTCGAACGACTCACCCAATCATCCCTTCGTGCAATCTATAAATTTCGCCATAGGCCCTGCGAGCGGCCCAAGGCATTTTGCAAAAGAGGCCGCTAGCCATCCCGTACGCGACAGAGACGCTATTGTAGAGATGGGTTATTATCTTCCGGCTGCCGATGACATTGGACATTACGAGGGCGAAGAGAATGGCCCCATCACAGCCTGGCGGGACCCATATTTCTTTCGTGAAGCCAATGGTGATATCTATGCCTTTTGGTCTGCCAAATTAGGCCCTCGCCGTCCTGCTGTCGCCTGGGGTAAAGTTACGATTGATGGCACGGCGGTAAGCTTAGAGCTCCTTCCTCCCATTTCATTGCCCGATGATGGTGATTACACGCAATCTGAAGTACCAAAAATATGTAAGAACTTGGTTACGGGCACCTACTTTATGATGATCTCTGCCTGCAGCCGTCTGGACGAAAAGCAGCCAGATGAAGAGGTATTCAAACAATTACGACTTTATGAGAGCGAAAGCCTTTCAGGCCCATGGGAGCCATATAAGGCTGAGTCAAACATCTTAAAAGGAATGGACAATCTCTTTGGCGCGAGTTTCTTAGATATGACCGTTACCCAGAATGTATTTCAGGTCCTAGCACCATACACGGAGAAGGCGAGCGCTGCCTTAGAGCTGACATTCGCTCCGGTCAAAACTCTCAAGATTTAATTATGTAATTTGTCTGGCCTTAGCCCACCCCGCCACAAGATTTACGTATAATAAGTTCCGTATCCGTGAATTTAGAGGGCGCTGGTTTGCCCGCGATCTTAGCAAGCAGTAAGTCCACCATCATCGCGCCGCCTTGCGTAATATTCTGATTGATTGTTGTGAGCGGCGGGGTCGAGAGCTGCGCCTGGCCAATATTATCATAACCCACAATTGAGACATCTTCGGGAATGGATTTTCCGCGAGATTGCAAGGCATGTATGGCTGCCATCGCTAGGACATCCGAGGCCGCGAAAATCCCATCGAAGACAAAGCCCTCATCAATGAACTTTAAAACGCCATTGAAAGCTGATTGCCCCCCGAAATTGAGCTTCAATATGTAATCTGGGTCATAAGCCATGCTTGCATCATTATGTGCTTTAACATAACCCTCATAGCGCAAATCCACTTCGGGCAGAGATACATCACCTAGGAAGAGTATATTTTTACGCCCCAGAGATAACAAGTGTGAGGTCGCAAGCTTCCCACCCTTTACATTATCGCTCCCGACAAGCGTATAGTTCTGTTCGCCATGGGCACCGCCCCAAACAACGATATTGCTATTAGAGGCACTCATGGCGTTAAGGCGCTCTGTTCGCCCGGCCTGACCAATGACAATCAATCCGTCCGCACGACCTGATCTCAGTAATCTTCGCTCTGCAATTTTCATCTCATCTTGAGGTACGGAGACAATCAGATCATATCCGTTTTGAGAAGCCGCATGAGATACAGAACCAACCATTTCCAAGAAAAACGGATCTGAAATCGTCTGTTCAGACCCTGGCGCCAAAGGAATAACAATACCGATGGCTTCACTAGATTGCTTGCGCAAATTACGCGCCGCCACATTGACGGTGTAACCAATCTCGTCTGCAATTTTTAAGATGGCTTCCTTCGTATGCGGTTTCACCAACGGGCTATCATTTAGCGCACGCGAGACTGTTGAGATGTCGACTTTTGCTAGCCGCGCTAATTCCGACATTGTTACTTTTTTTGCCATACTTAACTCTTACCCATTCCTCTCCGGTACGCAATTTTATTTAGTAAGACCAAGCGTGCTGGATAACCAATCTTCATGCTGAGGAAACTTCGCGTAAACTTTATTCAACATATCGGTTTGGTCAAAGACGACTGGCGCAGAATTTATCTGTCCCTCACTCATATAGCCCATACCAAAAAGCAGATATTCGTAACTTTCCAATGAAAATAGGCGGTGATTGCTCAAAAGGTCGACGTCGTGAGGTGGTCGTCTTTTCCACTCTTTGAGTAAATTTTGAAGCGTTGGCGGCGCGCGGTGAGGTGTGGTCGCATCTTCCCAGAAAGGCGTGTCGCGTCTTTTGGAGGTCAAATAATGCAAAGCGACATAGCCCAAGATTTCATCAAATAAAGTCTGCATCAACTTATTGAATTGGTTTGTGGTCGCCGCGTCGAAATGACGATTAAACCGCAAAATGTCGGCCACGCTTTGGGCTGCAAACTGCATCATATATAGCCCTGTGGATTCCAATGGTTCAACAAAACCATCTGCCAATCCAATTGCCAGGCAGTTGCGGTGCCACGACTGGTGTCGCTTATAGGTCTTAAACCGAATATGTTTGACCTCAATTTCATCAGCATGCGGACCTTCGATTGCGCGCAGTTCTGCTTCCGCCTCATCTGAAGACACATGCGCGCTTGAGTGAACGTAACCAAGGCTTCGGCGCGACCGCAGATTTATATCCCAGAGCCAGCCTGCTCCTAAGGCTTTCGCAGAGGTATAGGGTAATATGCGGTCCGGCCGATAAACCTCATAAGGTACAGACATCGTGACGGCACGATCGCACAGTAAATGCTCAGAATAATCCTGAGTCTCAGGCATGATATGTTTGGCCAAATGGGCTGAGAAGCCTGTGCAATCCACATAAAGGTCAGCTCTATATGAGGCGCCATTCTCATCCACCAAAGCTTCAATATCACCTGCTTCAGACATCTCGACATTTACAATCTTTGCGAGCTTGTGCGCTATCCCGTTTTTGGTTCCAAAGTCCGTGAGAACTTTTCCCAACTTCACAGCATCCAAATGATAGGCATAAGGAAAGGTCGATTGATATTCAGGCCAACCTATCGCTTTTGGCGCGAGGCCCTTTGTGCTTGTATTTGATAAAACTGAGAATTGATTTGAAAAATCCTCACCACCCATTTTATTTCTGGCAAGCCATGATAAAACCGCAGGATCAGAATTTGGTCTTTCCCGCCTGTCAAAGGGATGATCAAAATGCTCGCCCTTATTCCAATCTTCAAATCTAATCAGCGACTTAAACGTGGCGTCTGCGCCGATCATAAATGCCTTTTCACTGATGCCAATTGCTTTCAATGTTCGGCGTATGCTGGGGACTGTTGCTTCGCCAACACCAATGACAGGAATATTAGGCGCTTCGATCAGCGTAATTTTTACGGGCCGTTGCGGGTCTTCATTCAAGCGCGCATTTAATAGGCAGGCGGTCATCCAGCCAGAACTGCCGCCGCCAACTACGGCAATAGTTTTTACCTGCTTATTATCCGCATTTACTGCCATTACGTCCCACCTCTTAGGCGTTGAGACTACCAAGAAAATAGGCTAAAATACAATCGATTTCAGAGAGCCATATGACAGATAAGCCGTTTAAAATTATTATTGTAGGCGGCGGCACAGCCGGATGGCTTTCTGCAGCCTTTTTGAGCCAACAGCTACCTCTAACCTCGGGCCGTGACATTCAAATTACGCTTGTTGAAGCCTCTGACATTCCGACCGTGGGCGTCGGTGAAGCGACGGTTCCGTCCTTGAGAGACACACTTGCAGCCTGTGGAATTTCAGAAATAGATTTTCTAACATCCTGCGGCGCGACATTCAAACATGGGATTAAGTTTGTAAATTGGCGACAGCCACCGGAAGAAAACTCGGGCGAGTCTTATTTCCACCCTTTCGGCGCGCCGCTCAAAGTTGGGGCCGTTGATCCTCTCAGGGCTTGGTCGAAACTCCCTTGTGATATGCGCGGCAACATCGCCGACATATTTTCCGTACAGTCAGAGATGGCGGAAATGGGAAGAGCGCCTAAACATCTAAAAGACAGACCTTATGACGGAGCACTCTCATACGCTTATCATTTGGATGCCGGTAAATTTGCGCAATATCTTAAACAGCGCTTTCGCGCACAAGGCGTTAGGCACATCATCGGTAAAGTCGCTGAGGTTGACTACAATCCAAGCACAGAAATTATATCCGCTTTAATCTTAGATGACGGCACAAAGCTGACATCCGATCTTTATATTGACTGCACGGGCTTTGCCGCGAGGTTGATAAACGCTGACAAGCAGAACCCGTTTATCGATAAAACGGATGTCCTTTTTGTCGATAAAGCCGTTACAACCCGGCTCCCGACGAAGGGAACTGCGAGTATAAATGGCTATACGACCTGTACAGCTCAAAGCGCGGGCTGGATTTGGGACATCGTCCTGCAAAATCGCCGCGGCGTTGGCCATGTGTATAGCTCTAAATACATTAGCGACGCTCAAGCAAAAACTGAACTTGCAAGCTATATTGGGCAGAGCGAAGACGCGCTTGAAACGCGTACGCTCAATATGCGTATCGGCTATCAGCAGCATCAATGGCGCGGCAATTGCGTGGCTATTGGTCTTGCAAGCGGATTTTTAGAGCCGCTCGAATCGACGGGCATTTATCTGACTGAAATGGCAAATTGGGCATTGGCGGATATGCTGCCGCGTTACATGTCAGGCCATAATCCGCAGGCGCAATATACGGACGCGATGGTCCATCACTATGAGAACATCGTGGATTTTCTAAAACTCCACTATGCCATTAGCGAGCGGCGGGATACGCAGTTTTGGCGCGATAATGCCAATCCCGACACATGGCCTGAAACGCTGAAAGCTAATCTCAAGGCTTGGGAGAATGATGTGCCGTCCGTCTATGATTTCGGACGGTCAATCCAGTGCTTCTCAGCAACGAACTATCAGTTTGTACTCTATGGGATGGGCTGGCAGGGGCATGAAGAGCCCAACCCATTAACCGATCAAACTAAAAATTTGCTGGGACAGCTCGCCATTCGGCGTGCGCGCTTAAAAGAATTTGTATTGCGCGATACGCTACCCAATAACGAAATTTTCGCCTCCATCGCGCCCTCAATTAAAGAATAAAAAAGCCCGCCAAAAGGCGGGCTAAGGTCTTCAGGGAAAGCTACGTCCAGTGAGACGCAACAGTAAAAACTGAAAGAGACAGAGGTCTCTTTCAGAGAATTTCAATTTAGAATGTGTACCGCAAGCGACCTGAAATTGTCCGTCCGGTAATTGAGCGGCCAATGGTTGTATCTAGTCTTCCATCACCATTTGTGTCCCAACCGTTCCGGCCATCATTCGCAGACTCTGTAATACCAACTGTATCAAAGACATTGTTGGCATTTAGTGAAAGCTCTAACGCATCAGTAACATTGACAGCGCCATAGAGGTGTACAACGGAATAACCATCTTGCTTCAGAATGTTTTCATCAAGTGAGTAACTATCAGTCGTTCCAACCCAGCTACCGCCAAGACGGAAACGGTCAAAGCTATAGCTTGGAGAAACTGTCCAAATCAGATCAGCTTGACGCTGTGGCGTATTGCCTTCCAGAGCTGTGTTGGCGACGCCGTTATCTTCAGCTTTTGAGATTTCAGCATCTGTAAATGTAGCCGTCGCGAAGAGGTCAAAGCCGCCTTTATTATAGTTGGCTTCGAGTTCAACACCTTTGGAGTCGTATTCGCGAACACGTCCACTAGGCGCACCGGAAAGAATTTCGACGTTAGACTCTTCAGTATTTGTGAGGAAGGCTGTTGCATAGAAGTCAAAATCGCCACCGGCAATTTCTTTGTTCTGCAGCTTTAAGCCAAGCTCGAACTGGTCTGCGACATCCACATAAGCATCTTCACCGCTCGAACGAAGAGAGCCATCTGGATTGCGAACGCCAAAATCAAGCGCGCGGTCAAAGTTGAAACTTGCACCGCTGGAAGCACGACCAAATACTGACATGCCATCATTGAGGCGATAATTGGCGCCAACTGACCAAGCCGTATTGTCTACTTCGAGATTTGCGCGTGCACCCACTGAACCGTTGTTCAACGAAACAGACGCTTCAGAGCCTGTGATAGCTCCATCATTGTTTAAATCGACAGCGCCGCCTGAAGCTTCAAGCCGAACACCCGTTTGAGTCATGTTATCAAAACGAATACTAGCATCAATTGAGAGTGCATCATTCGTCCATGATGCCGCCGCAAATGGAGCGCTGACTTCAGCTTCCAAATCATAATTACGGTTGGAACCATCCCAGCCAAAGGCCTGATTAACACCATGAAGACCGTTAATTGATTGCGGCGTTGCAATAAGAACAGCATCATTTTCGGTTGTTGTACGAATTTCAGACCAGTGCCAATCTTGGTTGAAGTTTTGATTCATGAAGAAATGGCCCAAAGTCACATCAAGTGTAGATCCGCCATCAAAATCAATACTCTTTGAAAGCTTTAACTCATTTGCAAAGTTGCTCATATCGTCAATTTCAACATCAAAGATAGCAACATTTGAAGCAACGCCATTTGGTAAGTTTGCTGCTGTTACAGCCTGTCCTTCATTAGGACCATTGAAATAGGTCGATCCTGCGCCCAAATCGGAGGCCAAAGAAACGCCATTTGAAAATCCGCCTAGGAAACGGCCAGTAATATCTTGGTAGCGTACTTTATTGTTAAAGTTAATTCCGCTTCCGAGATCGAAATCCACTTCAGCACCAATAGCTTTAACTTTATGATCCAAACCGTCAGCAAGGTCATAAGGAAGCACATTGCCAGATCCATCTACAGCCAACCCATTACGTGTGAAATTGCTATAAATGCTATGGTTTTGCGCTTCAAAACCGCCGAGACTTTCGCCAACCGTGCCGACACCGCTACCGTTATCAGTGCGCGAGACAAGTTGCGGGAAATAAGCTGCGTCTTTTTTATCGAGCCATTTACCGGTAACGCGAACAAAGCCATTTTCAAATTCTTTCGTCAACGACCCTCGAATTTGACCACCTGAAATGGCATCATAACCAGAATCACGATAGTCACCACCCTGCTGGAAGTGACCACCGATGTGGAAATACATGTCTTCCGAGAGGCTCCCGCCATATTCGGCGTCAAACCGCATGTCGTCATGGTCAAGACCATAAGTGATAGCTGCGCTACCGCCTTCTTGCTGGCCTGTTTTACCGATGATATTGATAATGCCGCCAACGCCATTTGTTGTCAGTGTCGACGCTGTACCGCCGCGAACAGATTCGATACGCGCCAATGTCGCGTCGGCTTTAACAAATCCATCTGCCGGCGCAAAAAGGTGATCACCGAAAAGAAGAATAGGAAGGCCGTCTTCTTGTGTCGACAAATATTTCGCACCACCCGTTGAAATAGGGAGACCACGAACAGCTACGTTGGAGTTACCACCACCAGAAGACGATTCTGAACGAATACCAGGGAGGTTACGATAAATCTCAGCAAGGTTTGTTGGGGCGAGATCTTGAATGGTTTCCAAATTAACTGAAGAGACAGAGATTGATGTGTCAATCTTGTTCTTACCTTTAGAACTCACAACACCTGTTGTAATCACTTCATCCATATTGGCGTCTTGCGCGAATGCAGGTGACGTTAGAAGCGCAGCGGTTGCTGCCGTTGCGAGTAGTTTTTGGCTGGTACGAATAAACATCGATATCTCCCCTTATGGCCAGTTTTTATTTTTTGT
>JAHDCL010000076.1 GCA_020629875.1 Hellea sp. | reverse complement strand
TCATCTCCATTACTACGTTAATGTGAGATGCTTCCTGAAATCTGACACCACTTTTCAATGATATCCCGCCCCATGAAACATCAGGCATGATAGCCTAAATTAACTAAATCTTAAGAATTTCGGGAGGGCAAGAGCGTAATTTTGGGGGCGCCATAATCTACATATATGCTTATGCAGTTAGTCTGAAAATCCACGTTTTGTTAACTATAACACACGCTGAGTTGTGTGTTTACAGCACAAAAAGACTGTAATTTGGTCTTAGAGAAATTACGTTTTATAAGAACACTATTGAGCAGATAGAGCCGAATGCGCTTTTATAAAACGCGAGCTTTGCTTGTAAACGACGAAAATAATGACGCTTAGAGTAATCGGCAAACCCACAACCGGCGCTAATTCTTCAATAGACTCAGGTGGCCAGTTTTGACTGGCAGCTAAAATTGCGAGAGCTACGGCCGAAAGCACAGCCGCTAAGATAGAGAAGACAGATGTTCTCCAAGCTATACCCCAAAAGAACAATATATAATTCAGTATAAATTTTGCGACCGTTGTGAACAATTCTCTATCCCTGATTAGAAGATATTTTAATTAAATTGAAAGCGTTTAAAATTCGTTTCTCTTTGAAATAATTTGGTTTTTTGCCGCGTTCGGAGTGCCGCACGATGTCAAGAACGAGAAGGTATATATTATAATATGTAGTCATTTGCTCATTTTCATCAATTATCGGCGCTTAGAAATTGTCCTGTTGTGATTTTGATGGCATCATTTTGTTGTAGGGACGCTTTCTTAATTCGTCTTTCGAAAGTGGGTATGTCTGTTTTTGTCAGATATTCAACGGGGCGCTACATATGTTTTACACATCAAAACCAAAAAAGTTCCGCGGCTTTGTCTGCGCAATTGGATTGGCTGTTTTCGTGCCTTTTTTATGTTTAGCTGGCGCACATGCGACGGAGACCCCTGCAGATAATGTTGACTCCCAAATGAAGGCTGCTGAAACACGCTCATATGACATGTCTCGTGTATTTGTTACGCCTGTTCAGAGACAATGGATTGAACCTGCAGAGAACCCCTTAAGCGAAATCAAGATAGAAATATTTGACACGCCACTAGCACCCGCTGGACCGGCTGATATTTCAGAAAGTGAGCTTCCTGTGGGCTTCCCAATTGAAATGGTTGATCTCGCGAAATTTACAGACCTAAAAACAAAAAAAGACAGCCGCATCTATTGGGGTATGGAAGCCATATTATATCAGGACACTATTTATCTTTTAGAATAACCAACATTTTCTTGCGGTAGGGCTTTCTGAAAGCAATGCCGTCTAAGCAAGTGACATGATTGGTAAAATGAGCGGGGGCGCAAAATGCTAAACGAAAACAATATTACGCTTGAAACAAAGACGTCATCGAGGTTGGCGCTTGTTTCGATTTTTACGGTCTCAATCTTTCTAAGCGCATCGCTGTTATTTTCCGTGCAGCCTCTTTTCGCGAAATTGGCGCTTCCCTTACTCGGCGGTGCATCCAATGTTTGGAATACCGCCATGATATTTTTCCAAGGGTCTTTGTTGTTGGGTTATATCTATGCGCATCTGATCTCCAAATATCTCCCTTTGATAGGGCAGGCAGTCGTCCACATTTTAGTGATGTTAGTAGGCGTGTTTTTTTTACCCTTAGCAATCTCCTCAGGCTGGACACCGCCCACGGAAGGTGTCCAAGCTTTCTGGCTAATAGCGTTGTTTGGCGTCTCGATTGGCGTGCCGTTTTTTGCGATATCTGCGAATGCCCCTTTACTGCAGCATTGGTACAGCCTCACAAATCAAAAAGATGCCAAAGATCCCTATTTCCTTTATTCAGCCAGCAATGCGGGAAGTCTGTTATCACTATGTCTATATCCAATCGTTTTCGAGCCCCTATTTCGCTTGCAAGAGCAAACACATATGTGGTCGCTCGGGTATTTTGGGCTAATAGCATGCCTTTTAGCGACAGCAATTTATGCGCAACGAAACCGTCGCGAAAACTTTGTCGAGAACGTGAAAGAGATATCTAAACCTGTTAATTGGACCAAACGCGGGCTTTGGGTGCTGCTGGCATTTCTTCCGTCCAGTCTCATGTTGGGCCTAACATCCCATATGACTAATAATATCGCCTCGGCGCCCTTTCTATGGGTTGCGCCGCTCGCGCTTTATCTTTTGACTTTTGTGATTGTTTTTGCCGCTAAACCTTTGGTGACAACGCAGCAAATAGGCCGACTATTTCCAGCCGTCATTTTTGCGGCCATCATATTCGGTTTTGTGCTGAAAAACTTTATTATTCTATCAATATTGTTGAGCCTGCTGACCTATTTCATTATCGCCTTAATGTGCCATTCGCGCCTTGTTGATAATCGTCCTGATGCGTCACGATTGACTGAGTTTTATATATTCATGTCCATTGGCGGCGTTTTGGGTGGCATTTTCAATGCCCTTATCGCACCGATGATTTTTAACGGTACGTATGAGTACTTAATAGTACTTCTTCTAACTTATGCAGCTGTGCCCAGAGAGATAAAAAATGGCCCTAAGCGCGCCAAGTCAATAGTAACACTCGCACTCGGTGCCATCATCGGATTTGGTTTATTTAGCGTTCTGGATAGCTTCAAGACGCCTTTTACCGTTGCAGCGTTAGCGGGGGGGGTGGTCTTTGTCTATGCATTGAGCCGCGTCCAAGCCGAACGCAAATTTGCTATTGCAAATATAATTTTCCTCTGCGGCTTTGTGTTCGGTATGCCGCCTTTTCTAAATAAAGTGATGGGTAAAACCCAGCTGCAATCCCGATCGTTTTTTGGTGTCATCAGCGTCAAAGCTATTGAAACGCCTTATGGTCTCATGCACCGTTTTGATCATGGGGACACCATTCATAATTATCAACTTCAAGACCCGGCTCTACGCAAAATTCCGCTAGCCTATTACTCTAACGGAAACAGTTTTGATCGAGCCTTACAAGCCGTTCGCCGGAAGCATCCTCACATAAATTTGGCCATGATCGGTTTGGGGGCCGGGGCGATGGCATGTTACGAGAAGCCCGAAGACGATTGGACCTATTTTGAAATTGATCCCGAGGTCGTTAAGATGGCAAAGAACCCGGCCTATTTCAGTTATCTCAGTGAATGTTCTTTTGAGTCAGACATTAGAATAGGCGATGCTCGCCTGACTTTACAGGGGCTACCTGATAATTCGCAGCACATGATTATTGTGGATGCGTTCTCCTCAGATTCCATCCCAACACATCTTGTGACGCGTGAGGCGATGGCACTTTATCTTGAGAAACTAAGAGAGGACGGTATGATGTTTTTTCATACTTCGAACCGGGTTATGGACGTCGCTTCTGTCATCGTGCGGCTTGCGGACGATGCCGGATTAGCATCACGCTACATCAGCTTAAGCGATTTCGAAGGACAAGATTACGCGGAGTTCCACGGCCCAAGTCGGGGTGTTCTTGTCGGAAGAATATCCGATCTAGATGAGTCTATTGGAAACGACACACATTGGGTGAAATACGAACCTAGCCATCACGTGGGGCTGTGGTCTGATGATTACTCATCGGTATTGAGCACTTTACTAAGTGCTAAGGCACAGAGAAAAAAGTATGATGTGAGAAAGCAGCCTGAAGACGATTAAAGTTCAGGGCCTAATACTCGCACAAAATTCCCAAAAATAATTGCTCATTGTCCAAATGTTTATGGATTTCAACAATGTTCATTTGGGCGGTTAGGACGTAGCCTGGCAGGAGAACAGAAAGCTGCTCCTTCATCGCGGTGCCGCGCCCATTTTGCATATTCTCTAGCAAGCAATTGTATGAACGTCTGAACGAAATTCGCATCTTTTCTATCTCGACGGGATATTTGCTTTCAGTTGTTTTCTCCAGCAACCACCCTCTAAACGCGCGATTATAACGCGAGACATTCTGGAATTCTGAAAAGACTATCGCCGGTTGAACTGTAGCGCGCAAAACGGATTTGAGTTCTGAATTTCTAAGATAGAGTCGTTCATTGGCGGCTGTTATCTGCCTGGATAAAAGCGTGACGGCTTTGCGGCGTAGGAACGCTGTTTTATTACTTTCTCCGCGTGGGTCGTTATAAAAATTATGGACGAGTTCGTTGAACTTACATTGTCGGGCCAGAGCTTCTTGTTCAAAAACCTCCCAATATATTTCTTCCAAACGGACACAAATACGTTTCCCTTGGTATTGAATAATGCGCGGCGTTATTTTGTCTTCAGCGGTCAAATCTTTTGCTGAAACAATATCTGACATACTGTTCATCTTTCTCTAAGCCCCTCTGATCTGGCCTTGTTGATGGGTTTCAATAAATATTGCAAAACAGTCTTCCTGCCTGTGATTATGTCCACACTTGCTACCATACCTGGCGTTACAGGTAGGGGCTCTCCCGTTTTTTCAAAAAGAGTAGAATGTGTACGAATATCGATAGGGAAATATGTTTCGCCGGTCATCTCATCGGTGAGACTGTCGGCGCCAATACGTTCGACACTGCCTTCTATTCCGCCATAAATTGAATAATCATAGGCCGTGATTTTGACCTTAGCATTTTGCTGAGGTGTTATGAACGCAATGTCTTGGGGACGAATGCGGGCCTCTATAAGCAGGTTATCTCCGAAAGGGATAATTTCAATTAAATTGCTACCTGGCTGCACTACCCCTCCTAATGTATTCACATGCAAAGCATTGACTATTCCATCAACAGGGGAACGTAGTTCGGCTCTTGTGACGCGGTCATCCGCTGCACGCGTTGATGCCGTAAGTACACTTAGTTCCGACTCGGCTGTCGTAAGCTCAGACTGCACGTCTTGGCGAAAGCTAGAGCGTTGCGAGTTTAATAAGTTCTCAGCTTCTCTGACGGCCGCCTCCGCTCTTAATTTTCCGCTTTTTGTTGCCTCAATTTCCCCTGAAAGACGAGAGACTTCTTTGCGCAGTTTGAGGAGATCGCTTTTAGGTATGATGTCAGAAACGGTTTCGTTAATGGAGAGGTCCTCTCGTGCAAGTTGGAGTTCCTCTTGAAGTCTGGTTTGCTGAGATTGCAGTTCCATAACCTCTTGCAGCCGCTGCTCTTTTCGGGATGACAACACGCGAATGTCATCTGACATTTTTGACCGGCGACTTCGAAATAATTGTTGTTCGCTGGCTATCACATCAGGCGCATTCAGAATGAGACTTTCAGGGAATTTAATGCTGTTCTTTCGTGAAATCTCAGCCTGCAAACGGGCGATTTTGCCTAAAAGCGCATAACGACGAGCATCAAGCTCACCTAAGCTCGAGGCGAAATTAGTGTCGTCAATCTTTAACAGAACTTGGTTTTGGACGACACGCTCGCCAACACTAATATTAATCTCTTCCACTAAGCCGCCTTCAAGACTTTGAATGAGCTGAACTTTCCCTGATGGGATTATCCTCCCTTGGCCGCGGGTAATTTCATCAAGATAAGCCTGCGACGCCCAGATAATTGCAATAATGAAAAAAGAAACTGAACTTAAGAGAAACAGCCACGTCCACAAATTATTACTGCTATATGAGCTCGTGATCACATCGTCGGTTAGGTCAGATTTATGCCAAGATAACCTAGGCATGAGCGGACCCCTTTACAATTTTTGGGGCGGCCATAATTTTTGGTTTTTTATTTTGAGTCGATTGCGCTTGTTCTTGAATGAAATTCAACACTTTTGCTTTCGACCCGAAGGCTAATACACGACCTTTGTCCATTAAAATCAGTTTGTCACAGATAGACAATAAACTTTGTCTATGCGTTGACAGAATAACAGTTTTCTTTTCCGAAGCCGCTTTGAGGCGGGTCATGAATAACAACTCCGAAGTGCTATCCATGGCGCTTGTTGGTTCATCGAGTAACAAAATAGGTGGGTCTTTTACTAATGCACGAGCCAGAGCGATGAATTGGCGTTGCCCGCCGGATAACCTTTGCCCGCGTTCTCCGACTTGTAAGCCAAATCCAGATGCATGCTCATTGATAAAAGTGTCCGCACCTGAGAGTTCCGCCGCTTTGACAATATCGTTATCCGACGCGCCGGCATTACCCAAGGCAATGTTTTCTCTGGCAGTTCCTTGGAATAAGACGACGTCTTGTAAGACGATACCCATTGAATTCCTAAGTTCGGCCGTGTGGAGTTGCGCTTGATTGATGTCATCAATTTTTATGGTGCCATTTTGGGGGGAGTATAACCCAGCAATAAGCTGTACGAGCGTCGACTTTCCTGCGCCAACTTTCCCGATAATACCGATTTTTTCGCCGCCACGAATATGAAAACTTGCATTTTCCAGCGACGCCGTTTCGGTGCTAGGGTAAGAAAATGTCACATTTAAAAATTCAATGCTGCCTTTCGTGATAGGACGCGCGACTTCATAATTATTTTCTTCATTCTCAAAACGCGTTTGCATGATTTCATTTAAATGGCGAAGCGCGACAAGAGACTGCTGAGTTCTGGATAAGGTCGTAGCAATGGCGCCAAGGGGGGCGACAGCTCGGCTGGCCAGCATGACGACGGCAATTATGGCCCCCATCGTTATTTCTCCAGCATCGAAGAGGTAAACACCATAAACGACAAGTGCTATGGAAACGCATTGCTGAACCAGCATCGTCAAGTTCACAATATTTAGCGACATGAAGCGGATACGCTCTGTGGATCGAGATGTTTGATCCACAATGCCTTCCCAGCGGCGTAATACTTCACCTTCGGCATTTGAGGCTTTTATCGTATCTAGTCCTGAGAGGGCTTCGATAAGAAGTGAGTGCTTCTGAGCGGCTTCGTCCTGCACAGACCTGACTGTTCTCATCATGAAAGGTTGAATCAAAATCCCATAGCAAAGGACGATACATACCGCAGTGAGAGGAATATAAATCATCGGCCCGCCGACTAATGAAATAACTCCTAGAAAGACGAAGATGAAGAAGACGTCGATTATCGCTATTAGAGATGCCGAAGAAAAAAACTCTCTAACAACTTCGAATTCACGCAATCTGTTGGCAAAAGCCCCCGAGGATTGGGGGCGTTCATCAAGCCTCATGCGCACAACATGATCAAAGACCCTGCTGGCGAGCTGAACATCAGCATGTCGGCCAGCGTTATCCGTTATTTTTCCTCTCAGGACACGGAAAATAAGCTCGAATCCTAATACAATGGCCATGCCAACTGTCAGGATCCAAAGCGTTGAAAACGCTGAATTTGGAAGAACGCGGTCATATACATTTAACATGAATAGAGGAGCAGCCACCGCCAGTGAGTTTGCGAGCAAGGACGCGAGGCCAACTTGAGTATATTGCGGGACTAGACTTTTCACGACGCCCCAAAACCAGTGTTCTTTTTTTGAGAGAAGGACCGCTTTTGAAGCTGAGTTATTGATCTGTGCGATTGGCTTTAAAGTAATGCAATATCCCGCGAATACCGACTTTAGATCCTTAATTGGAACAGCATGCAGGTCTTCTCCGACTTGTGGATTATAGATTAAAAAGTTTTGACCTACTCTCTTATGAATGACGCAAGCATTCCGATCCTGCGTTAGGATAATACAGGGAAAGGTTAAACCGGATAGACTATCCAATGAAATATGGGATGTATGAGCGGATAGTCCTGCGCGTCCAGCCGCGCGCTCAAGTGACGATGGGGTGAGTTTTCCATTTCTAAGCGGCAAACCTGCAATGGCTGTCTGTTCTGTTAATGGAAGGTCATAATGCCGAGCAATATTCAATAGACAAGCCAGTAATCCATCCGAAGAATGAATTCCACATGCCACTGACTGTGCTTCCGAACTGTTTCCCACGCTCGGGATGCTTGTAAATCGCCCCGCCATTTTCATTTTACTCTAACATGTAGAGAGTACCCTCCAACATTATGGTTTTCAATTTCCAGTTAACATGAGCTCCGTCACGAGTTTTCAAATCACGAAATTTATCCAAGGAGACTTTTTGAACCATGAGGGGTTTTACCGTTGTGTCGTGAATTTCAGGTTCAGATAAATATGACGTTTTCACAGCTGTTACAGGCACGGCAATCGTTCTCGCTGTTGACGTCGTGTAGATAGAGCTCTCATCTGAACTACTTGTAGGCTTCGATGCCCCAGTAACCGCTGTTTTAGGAAGGAGAGACGAGGTTGGTGGTGGCGTCGATACTGATGCCATGCTGGAATTTTCAGTATTTGGATATCTATAGCTGGCCATACTAACCGTTTTAGCCGCTATGGGTTTTCCAATAGAGGCCGTGCTTGCGTGAGAGGGCGTCTTAATGGTGTTTGAACCCTGTGTTTCGTCGGTGGCCAATCCAAATTTTGTCGGAGGGAGCGCTATTGTCTGTTTAACTTGTTTAACGTTCTCCACAGGGACTTTAAGGTTTGTTGCTAAACCCCTAAAGTCTGCCTCTTCCAGTTTGGAATAGTGATCCGGATAACGCCTGGGCTCAATTTCGGCTGGCGGTGTTTCCTCGACATCTTCGAAGCGTCTTAGATTAGCTTTTCCTTCGTGTCTTGGCGTGAGGTTCAAGCTCTCAAGCAGAACGCCTATGCTAGCCAAGATTCGATATTGAGCATATGAATCAGCTTGCTCCGCCGTGACCAGAGACGTTTGAGCTTGAAATAAAGAGGACTGACTATCGAGAATGTCCAAAAGACTTCTGCGGCCGACGTTGAATTCTCTTTGATAAGAGTTAAGTAAATTGGTGCCCTCTGAAACTTGCTTTTGAAGCTCTGCTTTTCTCAGCCTCGTGCTGTTTCGTGTCGCCCATGCTTCTCGCACTAGGCTATCAACATTGCGTTCGAGCCGCATGATACGTTGGCGTACCTCATCAACTCTATTGAGATGCTCTTGAACGGCAGCAGACTTTATTCCCCCGCGAAATTCATGCCGGAAAACAAGCTGGGCACGGACATCATTCGTCGTATCCTTAAACCCGCCGATATTTTCCCCGGCACGTCCCGACACTTCGACGCCCAGTGTAGGGCGTTTATCAGCCTTGGATTTGCGATACTCAGCGCGCGCTGTATCAAGATCTGCCATGGCTATCTTCAATGTCGGGTTATTACGACGAGCTTTCTGAAGCGCCTCTGCTAATGATGCCGGCATAAAGGTTGTTACGGATTGGGGTGTTTGAGTAGCGCCGATTTCGCGCCCGACGAGGCGCATAAAGTTACTCTCTGCAATTTCAAGTGCTTCTTCAGTCTCATTCCGAGAAATTAAGGCTGCACTTAATCGTTCGCGTGATTGCTGAGCGTCAGCTTGACTGCGCACGCCGCCATTAACGCTTTGTGCTATGTCGGACACGATGGATTCATGGAAATAGACATTCTGATCTGCAAAGTCGATAACTTGCCGCAAACGTAAAATGTCAAAATAAGATTGAACGACGTCCAAGCTTACAAGTTCTGAACGCTCATTGACCCGGTGCGCAGCAGCATCACTGCGGGAGGCTTGTCTGTCGCGCTCTGAGTTGTTTCGTCCAAAGCTCATTAGATTTTGTTGGAATGTTACAGAGGCTTGCCTACCAAACAAAACGTCTTCATCATTCCCGAGAAGCCGAGTTGTTCTGCTGTCAACCCAATCAGGGCCCGCACGACCTTCGATAATCACGTTTGGCCGGTTCAGGCGTCGAGCCTGCTCGTATTCAAAATCAATCGCGCGCTTATTGGCAGCGGACTCTGCAATTTCGGGGTTGGTATGGAGCGTAATCTCCAGAGCCGTCTTTAAATCCATCCCATGAGCATGCGGTGCCATTATGCAGCTTATGGGTAAAAGCCAAGTGAAAATTTTGTTCGATTCAGCTAGAAGTCGACGTGTAGTCGGACTCGTTCCAATTAATTTAATGTCCATGAGTGCGCCCCACCATGTATTTTCTCGAATTGTAATTATTAACTAATTATTACCTATTTGTCAAGTTGTTGGGAATATAAATCTATATCCAGAGTGTTGTTTTGGATATATTTGCCTAATTTGTGAGTATATACAGTAAATATATTCACAATGCTTTCGGGTGTCGTCCTCCGAGATTGGCGATTTTATTCATGTTCCGGTAATGTACGGAGCTTTTACGATAAAAATAAAACATTGCGGATATGCGAGAAAAAATAGAATCAATTTTTTTAATAGACTGCAACAACCTCCGCGAAACAAACATATTATGATATGTAGAAGTTTACTATGAGAAAGATTCAATAAAATTATTTTATATCTGTTTGGTCTCACACTCAAATTTTGTTGAGGTCTCACGAAGTTCTTTTTGCAAAGAAGTGTGTCCAGCGATGTGATAAATTTACGGAGTATTTAGGGATGTAAGAGTTATCAATAAGACGAATGTCATTTTGACGATTATCGAGAATATATTCTGTGTTTTCTAATTTTACGGCTAACACGGCATGCGGCGTTCCATCGGTCAGTTGGCCAACAACTATCCGCATATCGCCTTTATTGATACCCAATACTTGAAGACTAGCGAATTTTAAAAGGGCATAGTCTTCGCAATCTCCAGCGCCGGCCAGCATTTCGCTTGGTTTAGCCCAATAGTCTTTACGTCCATAGCGAACGCTATCGCGTGTGTAAGTAAGGCGGTTAGCGATATTATTAACGGCCACTAATTGCTGATATTCTGACTTCTGTTTTAAGGGAGACAGTGTCGCAGCCCATTGCTTGATTGCTCCATCAGCACAATGGAAGCGCGTTTCAACACAATTTTTTAGTATTGCAATATCGTGTTGAAGCCCAACTGAAACTGCGTTCCAGGCACTTACTCGCTGCCAATCATTAAACTGGACTTCCATTGATCCCATTATCGAAGGAGTCACAGATATATCGGAGCGTTTCTTGGAGCTCTCCGTCTTTGGTAATGCGGGAGGTATGAAGAGTTTGCGGCTTGTATTAGTGGTTATGTCCAGAGAGGCAAGCTTCACCAAAGGGTCAGCAGGTCTTTTATAAGACGCTAGCTTTGGTGTTGGTTTAGGGGTGTCGGCTATGAATTCCGCTACCTTATTTGTCGGTTTTAAAGTATGGGTAGGCTTTTGGTCTTTTGTCGTCTCCGTAACTGGCGCTGCAGAATGGGACGTTTGAATTAAGGAGGCATCGATTAAGAGTGAGTTGCCATCTATATAATGCATAGTTTCAGGGGATAGCGCAGATGGCCATATGATCAAACATGCAGCGAAGATTGATCCGCGTGCGGCTGCACGCCGGCAGCGCATGCCGATACGTAGTTGAAACGTCGCCTTCAAAACCCAAATTCACCTTTATTTTTAGAGGTGAATATTGGGCTATTACGTTTGATTTTAGGTTTATAACTGTGACTAACCGCAGGTTAATTTTTACCTTTGTTTTCGAACAGGATGAGCTCAAATATTAAAAAAAGGTTAAAATTCATATATAGGGATATGTTGTGAGAGAAGACATGTCTCTTTTGCCCGAGCACAAAATCGATAGTTTGATTTAGGAATTGAACGAAGTATTTTGAAAGCAGGGCGCTGTGAAAACAACTGATTTAGACACAATAACTATTGATGCCTTATTGATGATTGAGGGTTTTACCGACCCGGCTCACTCTGAGTTATTCAGTGTCCCTCGTACGAGCCAAAATGCAGCGGAAAATCCTTTTGCTGATCCAGCCCCACAAGCCTTACCAATCATAACAGATCTCCCAGAGGGAATTGAGGGTGAATTTATTCTTATTGATGGCGTGCCGGTACCGATATCTGTTCTGCAAGGTGAATTTGTTGAATTAGAGCCCGAAGCCGCTGCAGATAATACTATTGTTTTAAGCGGCGGTGGCTTCGCGCAGCCCTTTGTTTTAGGTGAAATCGGCCCGAATATTGATATCACGGACCTACTCCCTCCAACGGCTCTCGCATTTGCGGCGCCTGAAGAAGAAGAGATTTTTGAGTTTTTAGAATTGGACGATGAACCTTTAGTGGCTGTGATTGTGGCTGATCCGGACAATCCGACTCCGCCGCCTGTTATCGACCCTGATACAGGTGAATTCGTTGTTGAACCCGCTATAGCGACTGTGTCTGAATCGGCACTTTCTTTTGGAACTAACCCCGAGAGTCCAGATGAGGCCTCATTCGGAACACTTTTAATTGAAACTGGAAACGACTCTTTGGCGACAACCAACGGCCTCGTCATTAATGGCGTGGATGTTACTTCGGGGGGGCAAGTTCAAGGTGAGTATGGCCTTTTGACCATTACGCCAAATGCTGACGGTAATTATGATTGGACATATGTCCTAGATGGCGCATTCGGGCACGTCACCGATATTTTGCTGGATAATTTTACGGTCACGATATCCGATGATGATGGTGATATGGCTAGTTCTACATTACAAGTTAATATTACCGATGATGTGCCACAGGCTTTTGATGATGTTGGTAATCAGCTGACGGAAGACG
>JAHDCL010000075.1 GCA_020629875.1 Hellea sp. | reverse complement strand
GCAAGTTCATTTGGACGCGGGAAGGATGGAGGAGGCGCAAAAGGAGATAGAGGCGTCTGCGGCTTTGACAAGAGAGGTACTCGTCCGCAACCCTGATGATGATGAAGCGATCTTTGCACATGCCCAAAGTGAGTATTGGGTCGGGAGTTATTATCGTAGACAAGGAAAGTTTTCCGAAATGGAAAAGCCATGGCGTGAATATAATCGCTTAGCGCAAGTTCTTTATCAAAAAGACCCTAAAAACTTTAAGTGGGTGATGGAAGCCGGCTGGGGGCAAAACAACTTGGGAATCTTGGCGAGATCGAGCAATGAGTTAAAATATGCCGAGGCGGCTAAAGAGAATTATCTAAGCGCAATAGCATATTTTAATGAGGCTTTGGTTTTATTACCGGACTCAGCGATGGCGATGAATGAACTCGCTAATACTCTCGCAGGACTGGCTTTTTCTGAATTAGGCATAGGATCGGCTGAGGTAGCCAGAAAGCTAAAGGACGAAGAGTTTTCTCTTAGAAATAAGATGCTCAAGAGAGATCCTGCAAATCAAGTTCTACGGATAGACAATTTGAGTACTCGCGCTGATTACTTGAATAGATACTTCCTGAAACAGGGCTCTGACCAAATGCTTGAGATGCAAACCTTGCTGGATGCGTATTTTGAGATATCAATTTCAGATAAAGATAATGCGCAAAATGCTTTATCCTTTGTTAGAATAGCCATTGAAAACTCGGAGAGCCTTTCTCTTGAGCGACTTGTCGAAAGGCGGAATAAAATTGAGCGTATTCTTCAGATGATAGCGCTAAATGGTGTTAAGATATCTTTAGATAGGCAATTGAGCATAGAGCTGTTCAACGCAAGGATAGAATATTTAAGAGGAAATGTCGCGGTTGCTGAGAAATTGATACAGGCAGTCAATGAAAAACTATCCGCTTTGGATACTAATGAGAATTCTTACAGCCCTACCTATCTAACCGCTTTTTACAGAAATCAGGATATCGGACAATTTAGTTATGCTAAAGCCCATGCCGAAAGATATTTGCAAATAGTGAATTCAAACTATGGCGAATTACGCTATCCGACGACCTCTCGAGACAAAATAATTTTATATAAATATCTAGAACTGTGTGATGAAATAAAACCTCTGGCTAATGATTTATTAGCCAGAGGTTTTATTTCGAAGGTTGAGTATCAAGAAATGTTTTGTGCAGAAAAACAGTAGGTTCCTTGAGCGGCTTAAGGTGGGCCTGACCCAGGGTTTTTTCCACCTGGATCTATAATTATAGGAGTTCTAACTTCAATGTCTTTACCTGCTATTTTGACCTTTTGCGAAATGGTAACGTGCAGGTTGAATTTTAACTTCGGGTGATTGCTGCGATGACGATTTAGAACTAAGAGCGCTTTGTCGTCGTTTAATGTGCAAATTTGTAAAAAATTGCGAAACGGCCCAACGCCATCATGTTCGCAAGAAAACTGTACACCCTCTGAGAATCGCCAAGTCACATTCTTGTTTTTCGGTTGAGGTAGAACATATAACATATATGTTGGACGGTTTGTCTCTATATCTAAGGGATTTAATGGGTCTGGGGATTGGCCTCCATCTGGTCCATCGAAGTGATCAATATATTCTTGAACGACATCATCTATGTTAGGAAAATGATGAGGTTTATTCCGCATATATTCTGGTACTTCGCTTTTGTGGCCATCAGTATGATAGAACTCTTTCACCTTTTGTGATGTCATTCTCGCGCGATACATCGCTCCCTTTCTTATGCTGACGTATAGTGGAAGCAACGCCGCTTTGAGATGAGGCATAGGAGTCTTGGTCTTGTTATTAATGTAGTCATCCCAAATCTTCAGGTAATCCTGATTATTAACTTCGTGTATTTTTGACATGGCGGCCTCCCTATTATTGCCAGTGATTTTTATTGGTTAGTTCTTAGGAAATTCTGGAACGCATCAGATGTGATATAAGTCACATATTTTGATAATATTTGTCCTGCATGGGCGACGTTGGCGGGGTATTCACCCAATGTTTTATGTCTATCAAATTGATCGACTCCAAAGTGCAACCCCAGAAGCTCTCCGGTATCTTGGGAGATGATGGCAGAGCCGGAATTTCCGGGTAGGGTGGAGGCTTGGTGGCAAATTGCGCGGAGCAATCCTCTCTTAGAGTATTTTTCGCCATTTACAATTGTTTCGATACCGTACTCTCCGTCGGTATCTTGGGGGTGCTTGAATATTTTTCCTGCACTATAGCGTTTTACGCCAAAGACGAGATCATCTCCCATTGCCGCTCTGATCTGGTCCGTGTAATCAGGTGGATCTGCGGGATACCCTATTACATAAATGGCTTCGTCATCCCATTCTTCGGGCATTTTTTGAGTGAAGGCGATGGGTTTTCTGTGTTTTTCTGGGACTGTTTTTTTTAGTTTTAATATAGCGGCATCATATTCCTCTATAATTACAGCTTCCTCTAAAGTGAGTTCATAAAAGTCAGTAGCATCGGAGTCTTTCTCGCCAAAAAATTCGACTCCAAAAGGGTCCTCTTTATCGACTATGCGCTTATAGACTTTATCTAACACATGCCGATTTGTAATCACTCTGTCTTTCGCGATGAGTATTGCTGTTCCGAAAGAGTAATCATCACCAATAGCGGGGCCGTCCTGCTCTAGCCCAACGCGCCCTACAGCATTATAGGCTGTTTTGACACCTAGAATGTTAGTTGTAATATTACCTTGCCCGGCAATGAATTTGGAACCGCCTGAGACAACCAAGCCTCCAGCTAAATCAAAAGTTAATTCTCCTTTTGTTTTATCATAGTTGCGCATGTCTTGGGGATAGCGCTTGAGAACTGGGGTAATATCTAATTCATCATGACTAAGCTCGGAAGCCTTCGCTTCAATAACATATAAAGGGTATGATTTAATTCCCAACTTTTTTTCTTTTGAGTCAAATTTCTCTAGTTGATTGTTTTCTATGAAAGGGTTTGGCTGTGACGTTATTCTGCGTTTCAATAAAAACCCAAGTAGCCCGCCTAAAGTAAGAAGGCTAAGTCCGCCTAAGATAATCTGTAATAATGGCAGATCGAATCCCTTTTCCTCAAACTTTGTTATCTTCGCCTCTAATTCTGCGATTTCCTCTTTCTGCTCTTCCAAAAGAGCCAAAGTGGTCGTTGCTGTAGGGTTAATGCTTAGCGCAGCTATGGTTTCATCTCGTTGTTTTAACAAATCAAAGGTACTATCCGCGCGCCGTTTTTCTTTCTCTAAATTGGATTCTAAGTCGCGCTTATCTGCTTCATGTCCTTTGATGATGTCTTGAAGGCCATCAATGTAATCTTCCATTTCCGCAATTTGTGTTGTGCTATCGCCCTCTAATGGCGCTACATTTGACGGCTTGCCTGTAAAGGCGACTTCGCGAACTTCTATCCGATGGGCGAAGGTCGGCAAAAGGGTGGCTGTTCCTGGCTCTAGGTGGGAACTCAAGACAACAAAATCTACAGCAATCACATTATTTATTTTTGGAAACTCAAATACCTGAACATCAGGCTCCCGTGCGGCGGCCTCAAATATTTGACTAGAGAGCCTGCCCGTAGGCGTCTCAAAGTCTAAACGAAAAGATTTAACGCCCTCAGCGCGCAGGACTACATCATTCCAAAGTTTGAAACTTTCGAGATCATAAGCTTGATCAAAATCTAGGGTAATTGTGCCCGCTGTATTATTTGTTTGGAAGCCATTATGTCCACCTGCACCTGGGTTGATTCCATCGGCTATTTGGTCAATCGGGAAATCAACCATTTCAGGCATACTCGTTGATGCCGTAATTTGGTTGCCGCCAATATGATCCGCATATATGCTTGGTGCATATAGCACCGCACAGATGGCGCCTATGCTTACTGACTTTCTGAAATTTTTATGCAATTGCCCTATCATTGCGCTCCCCCTATGGTCACTTTGAATTAAATAATTTTATTTTGCAAGGCTGTGATGAGGGTCACACATGCTTTCGTCTCTGGGTCGTAGCCAAAAGGGATGACACATTTATACATGTTGAAGGCGGACACATCAGGGGCGCATAAAGAAATTTTAGATTATTTCCGTGCTGGTTATTTTTTCAATGCCTTTGATAAGGCCGTTGCGACCCTCTCCGATTATCCTGACGATGCGGGGTTGAAACATATTGCCGTGCTCAGCCTTTTGCGCGGGGGATCCTTGTACGCCGCTGCAAAACTCTTCAGAGAGTATAACCTTCAAGATGAAACACATGAAGACATTCTCGCGCTTTCAGGGCGATTGGTAAAAGGCCAGATAGAAGCCCTCGGCGAAAAAGCTGGTCTTGATCTATATATTAAAGCTGCGGGACTTTATGAGAGAACTTATGAGCTAGCCCGCGGGAGTTACAGCGGCGTGAATGCTGCCAGTCTTTGGTACATGGCAGGCGACAGGGCACGCGCCGAAAAAATTGCGACGGAGATATTGCACGATGATGCAAGCGTGGAGGCGCAACATGGTCAGTCTGGCTATTATCGTTATGCCACGCGGGCCGAATGTCTTTATATTTTGGGCGAAGAGGAGGGCGCAAAAGCAAGCCTTAAAAAAGCGCTATCGATGGATCCTAAAAATTATGGCGCGCGGGCATCGACCCTTCGGCAATTTGAAATGTTGGGAGGCGGTGCTGTTCCGCCTCTCGCGGAGCAATTGCAGGTGCCCCGGACTCTACACTATTCAGGGCATCTTTTTTATATTGGCCCCTTACGGATTGAACGCAGCCTCACAAGAGACCAGACTGCGGCCCTATCGGAAAGTATAAGGGCGTGTTTGGGGCGCCATTCTATCAGTTCAGCGTTCGGCGCTCTTGCGGCGGGCGCGGACATTTTGTTCGCCGAAGCGGTAATTGAATTGGGCATAGATTTACATCTCGTATTGCCGGTGCCCATAGACGACTTTAAACGTTTATCTGTTACGCCAATGGGAGCCTATTGGGGACCTCGTTTTGATGCCGCCTTAGCGCGAGCAAAATCTGTTCGTGTCATTTTAAACGACCCTGGTGATTTTGACGGGCTAGATTTAAAGATGGGAAGCCTGATAGCGATGGGGTTAGCGCGCCTTGCCGCGCGGCGTTTACACACAGATTCCTTGCAAGTAAGCGTGATGGATAAGCGAGGTTCCGACCCGATTATCGCAGGTACGCGGTTTGATATAAAAACTTGGTACGACGCCGGCGGAACTACGGAAAATATTGATTGGCCACACTCGGATCAAATCAAACCTGATGTGCCATTGCCGACTCCTGACCGCAGGCATTTTCGCGCTATGTTATTTACGGATTTAAAGGGATATGGACGTCTTCCTGACAGGGCGTTACCTGACATCGTTTCCGATATTTTTGAACCTATGGCAGAGAGGTGTAAAGCCTTGAAAGAGCCTCCTCTCGATATGAAGACTTGGGGTGATGGATTGTTTTTGGTCTTTGAAACGCCGCTAGCAGCTGCACGCGCCGCATTTGAATTGATGGATGTATTTGAAAAGAGCGTGGAGGCAAAAACAGGTGACGAAGGACATGACTTAGCTTTAAGGGTAGGCGTGCATTTCGGTCCAGTGTGGGAGCGTGATGATCCGTTTACGCAATCGCCCAATCTTTATGGCCGCCATGTTACGACGGCTGCAAGACTTGAAGCCTTGGCCGTGCCAGGCTCGATTTGCGTAAGTGAGAATTTTGCCGCTGTACTGGCCATGGTGCCCACTGCCGAAAATGAAGAGTTTTTTTGTGATTATGTGGGGCGTGCGCGCTCTCTAAAGGAAGAGGTGGACTTTTCTCTCTACCGGCTACGAAAAACTATCTCCTAAACCTCATCAAAGTCAGGGCGCAATATATCCCAATAGGATTTATCTTTTGACACTAATCCCCGCGATATAAGTTTAGTAAGGGCGCGAGAAGTGGCTTCACGGCTTACATTCAACCCCTCAGATAAAGATGTTACCGCAGGTGCAGGGTTTAAACGATAAACTTCCGGAGAGGTTGGTCTTTGCTGCGAGCGGCGTAGTAACTCAGCATAAAGTCTTTGGGGAACAGAGAAGGCATGACTCTCGAATAAATTTTGTGATGTTTGCTGAAGACGCTGTGCGAGCATTTGAGTCATATAAATGGCGAGTTGTGGAAAGCGATGCATGAGCGCCTGAAAGTCTTTGGCGGAAATCACCCCCAATGTACAATCGGATTTCGCGACGACATTAGAGCTCCGATTTGCGCCGCGCAAAACAGCCATTTCTCCGAAGAGCGTTCCGCCAGATAATTCAGCTAACTGGACCTCGTGGCCGCCGCGAGAATAAATTACAACTTTGGCTCCGCCTTCGCGCAATAAAAACATATCGCGGTCTTCATCATTTTGGCCCACGATTAAACTTCCCTTGGGAATTTTGCGAGTTTTGCTGGCGTTCTCAAACGCTATTTGTATCTCAGCGTTTTCGATCAGAAAATTTTGAAAATCCTGTATATGATTAGATTTAATCATTACCCCGCAGCCCCTATTTTGTGATCGCCTAGGAGGTTAGGTTACATAAATCTGTGACATGAGTCACATATTTTAAGATTTCCCGATAACCCATTTATACGCTTTAACCGTAACAGAATTCGTTAGTCCGGCAGCTTTATACGGATCATTTTTAAGCCAATTTAGAACGGTATTTTTACTGTCGGCTTCAACAATGAGTAGGCTTCCGCGCATAACTCCCTCATCGTCAAGCCAAGGTCCTGCCACTCGCAACTTCACATCTGACGGCGCTCTCAGCCATGCCAGATGGGCATCTCTCGCAGCTTGGCGGATATGAAGACTATTGGGTTTGTCTTCGCCATAAACAATAAATTCCACTTAGCTCTCCGGTCTATGTTCACGGGACATCAGCGATGTAATTGCAGTATCCACATCTAAGTCACCGGATAGGATATCTGCCATAGCCGTGCAAATTGGCATGTCCACCTTTAGCCGATTGGCCATGTCTTTAAGAACAGGTGCTGTGGCCACCCCTTCAGTAACAGAATTGCGAGCCGCCATAATTTCGCTCAAGCTTTGCCCGCGCCCCAGCGCCAATCCGCATGACATGTTGCGCGATTGTTCGCTAGAGCAGGTGAGTACAAGGTCACCAAGCCCGCAGAGCCCCGTAAGCGTTTCGGGATTGCAACCCAGCGCCGTGCCTAGCCGCGTCATCTCTGCAAAACCGCGCGCAATAATAGCTGCATGTGCCGAACGTCCAAGCTCCTTACCCAGAACAATACCGCATACGATGGCGAGAACATTTTTTACAGCGCCTCCGATTTCTGCGCCTAAAACATCATCGGCCAAATAAGGGCGGAAAGTCGGCGCGGCGACAGCGCTGAGGAGTTTATCTGCAACTACCTTATGTTCACAGGCTAGCGTCACTGCGGCGGGCATTCCTTTGGCGACGTCAATGGCAAAGCTTGGGCCCGCCAAAACCGCGGGAATGGCCTGCGGGAGGACATCCTCGAGCACTTGAGACATGAACTTCCCGGTAGAAATTTCAATCCCTTTAGAGCAAAGTACAATCGGCATCCCGTCCTTTACATGGGGGGCAAATCTTTCAAGAATTTTACGTGTGTGTTGGGCAGGGGCAACAGAGAGTACTGCATCCATGGCCCCTAAGTTGGCTATCTCAGATGTGGCGCTAATCCGATTATGGAGTTTCACGCCAGGAAGGTACATCGTATTTTCGTGCTGTTCATTAATGGCCCACACGCAATCATTCTCAAAGGCCCAGAGCGTTACGTCTCGACCCGCCACAGCCAATGTCTGAGCCAGCGCTGTTCCCCAGGCTCCGCCGCCTATGACGCCAATTTTTTGAAATTCACTCATCGTATTTATCCTTAGGATTTAGGGCCCTTTTTACCAAAGCCGCTGGCAGGGTTATGTTTGGCGCTATTTCCATCAAGCGGCCAGCGTGGTCGGGCTTTCACGTCCAGTGTGTCGAAATTTCCGCGGGCATAATGCTCAGCCCCTGCAAGCGCTATCATAGCTGCATTATCTGTGCAGTACTTCAATGGCGGCGCTAAAAGGGTAAAGTTATTATCCTCACATAATTGGTTAAGAGCGCCGCGTATCTTCTTATTGGCCGCCACGCCTCCCGCGACGACGAAACGTTGGGATCCTTCGCCGACATCTGCGCGAAATATTTTCATGGCGCGTTGAGTGCGATCTTTGAAAACGTCACAAACGGCTTCTTGGAAACTTGCGCATAGGTCAGCTTTGGCTTGGTCTGACTTATCGCTTGCTTCATAAGCCCGGGCAACAGCGGTCTTTAAGCCTGCAAATGAGAAGTTTGCATGATCCTTCCCCTTAAAGGGGCGCGGAAGTTTTATCGCTTGGGGATTTCCTGCCTGTGCTGAGCGCTCAACTCGCGGGCCGCCCGGAAATCCCAGTCCCATAACTTTAGCAGATTTGTCAAATGCTTCGCCTGCTGCATCGTCTACGGTGCTACCAATGCGTTCATAGTCACCAAGCCCCTTAACAGAGAGAAGTTGTGTGTGCCCGCCAGAAATAAGCAGAAGAAGGTAGGGGAAAGCACATTCACCCGCGAGCTTGGGCGACAGCGCATGACCCTCAAGGTGATTGACCGCGATAAGGGGGATATCAAGCGACATAGAAAGACCTTTTGCTCCCATCAATCCGGCGATAACGCCCCCAATCAAGCCGGGGCCTGAGGTGGCGGCGATAGCGGATAGCTCGGCGTAATCCACATCTGCTTGGCTTATCGCACGCTCAATTATTAGATCGAGCTTTTGCATATGGGCTCTGGCAGCAATTTCGGGCACAACCCCGCCAAATGGAGCGTGCTCTTCGTCTTGACTGGCAATAATGGATGACAAAACTTCGAACGACCCATCTGCCTCACGGGCTAAAACACTAGCTGCGGTTTCGTCGCAGCTGCTTTCTATGCCTAAAATTAAAGCTTTCTCTTGCACTGTGTATTTCAAAGCCGTTATTGCCATTCTTCCCACATAAGGAGACTCACTGCCTGATGCAACGCAAGCTTATCATAGGAACGCGCGGTTCACCGCTCGCGCTATATCAGGCTAATCTGGTTCAGAGCCTTCTAAGTTGCGAGTCTACCATTAAAATATTGAAAACCACCGGTGATCGATTGACGGGTGATTTAAAAAATTTCGGCGGGAAAGGACTCTTTACGAAAGAACTAGAAGAAGCCCTGGTAGATGAGCGGATTGACCTTGCTGTTCACTCAATGAAAGATGTGCCCACAGTTGGGCAGGACAGCTTGATGATAGGCGCGGTTTTAGAGCGCGAGGATCCCCGAGATGCCTTCATTTCAGATAAGGTGGCGCGTCTCTCTGATTTGCCCGAGGGCGCGCTTGTCGGATCCGCCTCCATACGCCGTCGTGCTCAACTTTCTGCTATGCGCCCTGATATTAAATTTATGCTGCTACGAGGAAATGTTGGTACCCGATTGAAAAAGTTGCAATCGGGAGAGTGTGACGCAACATTTTTGGCGTGCGCAGGCTTAAAACGGTTGCAGCAAGGGCATATTATTACGGAAGCTATCTCGTCTGACATCATGTTATCCGCCCCAGCTCAGGGCGCTATCGGCATTGAAATTCGTAAGTCTGATGATGAAGCAAGTAAGGCTATTGCGGCGTTAAATCACCTCCCAACCCATATTGCCATAACGGCTGAGCGAGCTTTCCTGAGGGCATTAGATGGCTCTTGCCGTACACCCATTGCGGCGCTGGCTGAGATTATAGATGACGGGTTAAACTTTAGAGGCGAAGTTATTGCTAAAGATGGTTCTTTACGCTTTGCGCGAACAGAGCGTCTGGAAAACCCGTCAGTGGAGAAAGCCTATGCGCTGGGGCAACGACTCGGCGAGGATATTCGTCAGGAAGTGGGCGAAAGGATTCTTTGGGATGAGTAATGAAACAACGCGGCCATTAAAGCCGACGGTCTGGATTACGCGAACGGTGCCAGCCGCGTTTAAGAGTGCGGCTAATTGGGCTAATGCTGGATATGCGGCGGCGGTTGCGCCGATTCTTGATGTCACCAAGCCTCGCGAAATGCCTACTTTACCCCCTCGCGATGGTGTGGTTGTTTTTACTTCCAGCAACGCCGCTAAATCTTTTGCGGAACATACGCTTGACCGGCGGTGGTCAATTGTCACCGTCGGCTTTCAAACAAAGCATGTTTGTCACGATTTAGGTTTTCGTGATGTGATTACGGCTAATGGTACTTCCGAAGATGTCACGCGTCTTCTTTTAGAAACTTACACAACGGATCGTCCTATCTATCATTGTGCTGGCAATCATGTGCGCGGCACAATTATTGAAGATTTAAAGGCCAAGGGGTATCGGGCGCAGAGAGATCTTTATTATCTGACAACCCCTGTCAAAGAACTGCCCAAAGTAGATACGCGTAAGCTTGATTTTGTAACGCTCTATTCCCCGCTTGCAGCTAAAACACTGGTCGAGCTAGCGCCTGAACTCACAGGGGTGACCGTGATGTCGCTAAGCGCAGCCATAGATGAGGCTTTTGGCGATTATCCCTGCAAAGCGAAGTATATTGCGCAAGAAGCCAGTGAACCGTCCTTGATAGAGGCGGTACCTACGGTCTAAGCTGCGCGTATGAGCGAAAAAGCAGATATCGAAATTAGCCCTCAAGAGGAGGAGCTCTTAAACTCCGAACCCCCAAAGCCCTGGCGGCAAGGCGTAGGAATTAAGACGGTTGGGCTTGGCGTTATTATAGCGTCTCTCCTAGGCGCTGGGGGTGGGGCAATGCTGTCTCAAATGCTGCAAACGCCCGCGGCCGATATATCTCCGCTCGCGACGAATATTGAGGCGTTGCAATCTGAGAATATTGCGCTGAAAGCGCAAGTCGCAAGACTACAAAGGGATATCAAAGCCGTTCCCAAGCCTCAGGCTGTGAACTTAAAGCCTATTCAGGCGCGGCTCATGGCTTTGGAAAATGCCGCTCCGCAAGAGATTGACCCAGAGCTCGTGGCGCGGTTAGAGGCCTTAAATGCGGACGGGTCAGAGGCGTTGGATTTATCGGATATTCTGGCTCGCTTGGAGACTTTGGAAAAACGCCCCATCGCAGCTGTGCCTACCGATAATACGACAATTGCAATCTCAGCAATACCCTCCATGCCGTTCCCTGAGGCCGCCATTCTGGCCGCTATCGACAGCGCCGAGCCCTCTGGTGGTTGGTTAAAGAGGTCATTAAAAAAACACATTTCCGTCCAGTCTGATGATAATCCGCATTACCTCGTGGAGCAAATTGTGCAAAACCTTGAACATGGAGATTTAGAGGCGGCTTTACTGGCCTTTGATAAGCTGCCTGACGAAGCAAAAACCGCTGCGCGGGGATGGCGTGAAAGCCTCTCGAATTAACTTAGCTGCCTGAACTGAGAGTCCATAATGACAAAATATGTAATCGCAATATTGATATTTCTGGCCGCTTTGGCGGGACTATTGCTCTATGTTGGTAATGACCCGCAATTAGTTCTAACCTCAACGGCTGAGAGCGGACCGTTAAAGTTTGATCCCCTGAAATTATCGTGGCAATTGGTTATTGGCCTTGTCACAGGAACCATTGTCACTCTGATAGCTATATGGTCGCTATTGGGTTGGGTGTGGCGCCTTCCCAAGCGCGTGAAGTCAGGTGTTGGACTGCGGCGCCGTAATCAAGCGCTTGATGCTATGGAAGAGGCCCTGATTGCAGGCGCAGAGGGCGATGCTAGCAAAGCGCGAAAGAAGGCAGAAAAAGCTCGTAATTTGATCGGCTCCGAAGATTTGGGACGCATGGTTAGCGCACAAGCGGCAGAGGCGTGCGGAGATAGCGAAGAAGCGATTGCGCAATATAAAGCGATGCTTCAATCAGAGCGTACGCTCGCGACAGGTCAGCGCGGTCTTGCTCAGCAACTTTTGACCGCTGGTGACTTAGCTGGCGCTATTGAACATGCCAGCAGGGCTTACAGCGAAAATAAAAATGCGCGATGGGCTTTCGATATATTATTCCAAGCCCAAGTTGCGGATCATCAATGGGATGCAGCTTTGGAGACATTAGAGACTGGCGAAAAACGCAAGCATATTGATAAGGACGTTGCGCGCCGTCGGCGGGTAGTGTTGAGCACAGCCAAAGCGGATAGACTAAGCGATTCGGGACAAGCCGATAAGGCGATCGATGTTGTTGTGAGCGCGGCTCAGGAAGCGCCAGAATTTTCACCCGCAGTCGGATTAGCGGCGAAACTTTTGGGGCAAAAGGGCGGAACTAAAAAGGCCGGTCAGTTAATCGAAAAAGCATGGGCTAAGTCCCCGCATCCAGCTCTTTCATTGGCGTATCGGGATATTCACACCGGGCTCTCTCCAAAGGCGCGGGCAAAACAGTTGCGTAATTTGACAAAAACAAACCCGGCACATCGCGAGTCAATTTTACTGAATGTAGAGGAACTGCTCTCGGCGGGTGATGCGGTATCGGCGTGGTCGACACTCTCTCCAATCGTCAATGAGGACGCGCCGAGCGCGCGTCTTTGCACCTTGGCCGCCAAGGCTGAAACGCTACTTAACAATCCCCAAGATGCCCGCATTTGGATGGAAAGAGCGGCGACAGCCCCAGCAGATCCTGATTGGTCTGACCTAGACCCTGAAGGAGACGCTTTTGATTATACAGATCAGGACTGGCGTAGGCTCGTATTTACGTTCGGCGAAAAAGGTGAGCTCATTCACCCCCGCTATGAACGCGGCGCCGCGAGACGGGCACCAATTTCCCTCGAAACACGCCCT
>JAHDCL010000074.1 GCA_020629875.1 Hellea sp. | reverse complement strand
CTTAAGTTTTATCAAACTTATCTTTTCGCCGGACGCCAAAGAGCAGCCGCGTTTCCAATCGTCCTCGCAGGGCCGCGTAATAGGCTTTTAGGAAGTCGAGGTCGACTTCGGACATTCCCTTGTTCCATTTAATCTTATTCCGAATCCTGTCAGCAACATCCATCACGGTTTGCTGCTCATTCGCGCGAATGACGTTTTCAAGCACGTGAAGTTCGTGAACGCCATAGGCTTCGACTTGTTCGGGGGTGAAGGTATAGGCTCTGGCTAGCTCAACCTTTTCAGCGGCCAGATCATTTGCGAGCATAGGCTTAGGCGCGCGAACAACCCACGTTCCTGCAATTAGGTCCCCCGCGCGAAGTCTATCTTTGTTAAAGAGGGGAAAAAATAAGAATATTCCGCTCCACAGAAGTCCTAGAAGAGCAATCCAACCATCGACGGCATCTCCGCCCATAGCAAGGAAGGAGAGTGGTAAGTTTATTTCTATCTCTCGCAAGGCGTTTCGTGCAAAGACAGCGTTGGCTGAGAGCCGGGCATGCGTACGAGACGCTACGCGAATTTTACTGATCCGTTTTCCGGGCGTTGCCGCCTTTGGCCCCATCTCAAAAAACATGTAATAGAAGTTTCGCAAGAAAAAGCTGACTAAGATAAATATAGTGATGGCTATCTCTGGGCCTGCTGAGAAGCCGCCCAGTACGATAATAAAAAATGCGGCAATGAGCGTTGCATAAATTATAAACTGGTCAATGACATATGCGCCTATACGCGCGCCAATATCTGCAAGCTGTACTTGCAGGTCGATACCTTCAGGGGTGATCAGGCGGCGTTGATCCACCACGCGCTGCGATATAACGCCAGCCATTAGCCTTCCCCCTCAGTGCGGCGCGGGCCGTAAAAGTAAAGCATCCAGATGGTGAGAGTGCCAAGCCCTACGCCATATCGCACTAAATCATTGGTAATGAGCTGACGTCCAAACCCTTCTAAGAGGCCAGCAAAAAACAACATAATTATCACCCCTGCCATGAGGAGGGAGGCGGTGCCTCCAGCCTTGGAGGCGGATTCTGTCCTTGTATGTTCTCCAGGAAAAGCCACAGCTTTGCCGATATGCATCCCTGCAGCCCCAGCCAAAATAATAGCGAAAATTTCTGTTGCGCCGTGAATAATGAGCCATCCTCCAACTTCGAAACCGAGACTTTTCTCTGAGAAAATTGCGATGAAGCTTCCGAGAATGAAGCCATTATACAGGAGCAAAATAGCGGTCGGGATACAAAAGGCGAAGCCCAAGGCAAAGGCAAACATGGCGACTTTGGAGTTATGACTAAATAAATAGGAGGCAAAAATCCCAAGTCCACTCTCATCCCCATCATGATAAAGTGTGTCCCGCAAGACCTCAGCAGAAGAGGCTGGTGTTCGGCCTTGAGCCATACTGTCGGGCATAAACGTATAAAACCAATCGGGATTGCTTTTCACAAGAATATAAGCGAGCACTGCGGCGAGTAATGTGAGCGCCGCGGAGATGGCGGTTTCTTTCCAAAGTGTTTTTGCGGCTAATGGCCAGTCGCGTAAAAAGAAGGTCGAAATACGTTTGCTTAGGCTGACTTGTGAACCATAAAGAATATAGTAGGCGCGGGCCGATAGACTTTCGAGATAGGTAATAACCCCTTGGTCAAGCGAGGTCGCCCGAGCAACAGATAAAGAAGAGAGTGTAGAGCGGTAAAGGCGGGGCAGCGCGACGATTTGTTCGTCGCTTAAAGACTTCATTCCGCGGCCTTCAATGGCCTTTAATATAAACTCTAGCTCCCGCCAACTCTCTTCGCGTTCCGTACGGAAACGGTGGCTTTTTAATGTAATATGTCCTGACATTAAATCGCCTCCCGTCTTTTTAGTTCTAAGTATTTATTTAAAACGGCGTTACTCATTTTATCAGCATCAACATCGACAATGTGCACACCCATACGATGTAGCCTTGCAATAACGAGGTCGCGCTCACGCATTAGATTTTCGGCAATTACGGCGCGAGAAATATCATCTGTTTCAGTAGGGGTTTTCTGCAGGAGTTGCTCGAGGGCTTCGTCTCTGAAGGCGACGAAAATTACAATGTGACGGCGCAGCAAGCGCCCCATATTTTCAATCATTAACTCCGCATTGGTTGTGTCCACAAAATCGGTAAAAACGACAATCAGTGTTCGGCGTTTTAGGCTTTGCGCGAGCTGCGAAAGCCCTAATGTGAAATTGGTTTCATTATGCGAATAATCAATCTGGCTGGTGAGCCGCTGGAGATGGGGAAAGCTATTTGCGCCGGCTATCGGTTGGCTATAAAAATAAGGTTTCTGGTCAAAGGCAAAATAGCCAATTCTGTCCCCAATTTTTAGGCTGACATAGGCCATGAGAAGTGAAGCATTAAGCGACCAGTCAAGCTTGGTCATTCCGCGAATAGGTTCGCACATTAGATGCCCACTATCCATCGCAAATACGATATTGTGGTTTCGTTCGGTGCGGAACTCTTTGGCGAGGAGGACTCTATGGCGTGCAGAGTGTTTCCAATCGATTGCTCGTTTATCCATGCCAGGCATAAATTCTGCCAAGGCGTCAAATTCCGTGCCCTCTCCGCGGTCTTGCTGAATTTTTTGCCCGAACGTTGCATCCCGTGAAAAAATCTCGATCGCTTTATCTTTGACTAAGCGCGTATTGGGTACAACCGGAATTTCTAGGTCAAGCTCTTCCGTTGTTTGCCGCCAGATAAGGCCGAGCGGGCCTTGCCAACGGGTCCAGAGACGTTCAATTTCACCTTCCCCTCGACGTTCGCTTTTGATGTCAAAAGCTGCTAAGACTGCACCATTCGCGGCTTGACCGTAAAAGTGCTGGGGTTCTACGGAAAAGCGATCATTTGCAGAGAGGCGGCATTCAGGCTCTCGGGGCGCGGCGGCATTGCCGTAATCATATTTGAACCAAACTTGTTCCGTCTCGCCGATGTAAAAGCTGCCTGGCGTTTTGACCTCAAGCTCCATTTTCTTGCGCGGCGTCGAGAGGAAAATGTCCAAAATAATCAGGCCCACTAATCCCGCAATCCATGCCGCGCCCAATGCCCAGAGTGCCGGGAATAAAACAGCAATAATCAGGGTCACCGGAAGTCCCATGGCCATGAGGATTGCCGCGCGTGGAGTGGGGTATATCATATGGCTATCGCGGTGCTTCCGTCTGCTCAATAACCTGCAATATTAGCTCATCTGCTGTTCGGCCTTCGATCTCCGCAGCAGGAGAAAGAATCGCGCGGTGACGCAATGCGGGCAGAGCTATGGCCTTTACGTCATCAGGGATCACGAAATCACGTGATTGCAGTGCCGCGTGCGCGCGGGCGGCGGCAGAGATCATCGCGGCAGCGCGGGGTGAGGCTCCAGTTTCAAAGAGAGGATTGTTCCGGGTACCCCGCACAAGATCCACGACATAATTCGTGACTTCATCTGTGAGGCGTACTGTGCCGACAGCCGCTACAGCCGCGTTTAACTCTTTACGGGTTACAACGGGCTTAACACCAAGCTCCTGTGCTTTTGGAGAGCCTGTGCGCGAACCATGGCGGCGCACAATTTCTATTTCTTCTTCACGTGTGGGGTAATCCAAAACGTGTTTAAAAATAAATCGGTCAAGTTGGGCTTCAGGAAGCGGATAGGTGCCCTGTTGTTCAATAGGGTTTTGGGTGGCGATAACCATGAAGCGGTCGCCGAGAGGAAAGCGTTCGCCATCAATGGTGACTTGCCGTTCTTGCATAGCCTCGAGCAAAGCAGCCTGAGTTTTTGGTGGTGTTCGGTTGATTTCATCCGCTAGCAATAGGTCGCAGAATATCGGGCCTTTGACCAAGTTAAATTCATTGGTTTGAAATGAAAATAGGTTGGTCCCTAGTAAATCCCCGGGCATAAGATCTGGCGTGAATTGTATGCGGCCAAAATCCATTTTCATGACATGAGAGAAGACCTGGGCCAAAAATGTTTTAGCCGTGCCGGGGACGCCTTCGAGCAAAATATGCCCGCCCGAAAAAAGCGCAACTAGTAACAAGTCAACTGTATCGCCTTGACCAATAATGGCTTTGCTAACTTCCGTACGAATATTATCAGCAAGGGTTTTCACATTATCGAGGCTCATGTTGCTCTCCTGTTTTCATCATCTTTTTCCAGTGTTCTAAATCTTGGGCCAATTGCATTAGCGCCATATTATTGGTTGTGACGCCTGCACGGTTGTGCAGGTCGATATAATTATAAGCTAGATTAAGAGTTTCCTCGCGGCGTCCCATAATTGTATCAATATCTTGCGGGCGGCGCCCATCTAAGTTTAATTCTTTAACAACCTGTTTGCGAACGAGGCGAGCGTAATCTTTGGCCATATTCGGCTCACGTCCCGCAATTCGGATGAAACGCGCTGCATTATCCGCCAATGAGAATTTGCCAAGTGCGTAATCACGTTTGACAGCTAAGGGATCACCGAAGCGAGAGAAGGCTTGCCAAGCAATGAGGCCGCCTGCTGCTAGCAAACAGAGTGTTGCGGCGAGAAAAGGTGGTTGCGTAAGGACTTTTATGACATTGGTTTTTCCGCCAAAGCCGTGGAAGGTCAGGTCAAAATCTACGCGCGCGGGATCAGCGCCTGAGTCTGCAATTACCGCTTCAATTATATCTACCGCGAAACGCGCGCGGCTTTTACTTTCGATACCCATTGTGTTCATGAAATCTGGGTCGGAAAGGATGTAAATATCTGTGTCTTGGATTTTAGTGAGGACTGGGCCGGCTTTCACACGATAAATGTCTAACAGGTTTTCACCTTTCATCCATTGTAAGTTTTCGATCTCAAAGCCAGGGGTAATAGACTTTTCCCCCACAGTAGAGGTCACGGTGTAGGAAATGGATTTGTCGTCGGAAACGATGGATGTGAAAGACACATCGCCCGTGAGCTCTTTAAGGTCGCGCTCGTGATTATCAGCCTCCCATATAGGTACCTCATCCCAACCGCGCTGCACCCAGCCTGCACGCCCTTTGACCGGGGAGGTAATCCATTTTGGCATTATGATGAGAGTTGGGGAGTGGAGGTCTAAATCATCCATCCCATCGGCTTGGTAGGGGCGCGAGAGTGTGAAAATACGAAGGGCGTTTTCATCCTCATACTTCACGTTTTCTGTACGCGCCATACGCACGTCGTAGTTCATATCACTCAGTAGTTGAGTTAATCCGCCAAACCCTATGGCGGACCGAGATAAAGCGTGGGCTTGGCCGTTATTCTGCTGCCGCAAATCTCCTGCATAGCCAGATAACGTCACCAGTGCGGTAAATGAAAAAATCCCAATGAGTACGAGCGACATAATCATTTTAGGGGTCATCAGCGCAGCGAGCCCTGATCGCTTTTCACGGCCCTGAAGGGTATTGGTTATGCGAGCCGTCTTCGCCATCTACGCCGCTCGTTTCCATGCAGATTTTTGAGCAAATTGTGCATAAGCGGCGCGGCAGGTATCAAACTCCTGCTTGCCAATTTTCTGCCCGCCAAAATAGGATGTCTCTACAACACCGCCAATCGTCGCAAAGGCTTCCCGCGTTTCGGGGGTTAGGATTTTTAAGGCCGCGATTTCGCGAGAGGTGAGGGATCGTCGAATGGTGTTTGGACGGCGAATATCGATATCTTGGATTGAACGAAAGAGGAGTTCATGGACTGCTTCTTCATATCGTCCCTCGGCAGCCATCGCATCAACATCTTCAAGCAAAATGCGAGCTTGTTCTTGGTCCGGAGTATATAGCGGGGGCGGTGCGTCTTCTACGGCTTCTTTAGCTGACCGCTGGAAGCGCGTTTCGTAAATAACTTTGGCAATCGCATATAAGATAAGCGCGATTATTGCGCCCAGTCCGACGAAGAAAATAATCTTCAGTAAAGGAAAAATTGCTTTGATAAATGCCCCAAGGGCAGCGAAGAAATTTTCTAGCCAGCCTAATTTGGGGGGCTCTGGTGGCGGAGGCAAATCAAACTGTAATTTATCATCACGCTTCATAGCGCGAAAAGCGTTCTCGAATTTGTCAGAGCTCTGGGCCGCGACGAGAGTTGACGTGGCTAAGCTGGCAATAAGAACCGTAAGCCAATTCCACGACTTGCATCTGAATCGTTTGCCACTCATGTTCAACTTATAGGAGGGAATGCGGTTAAATCCATTTTAAAATTTTAAAAATTATGAGTTGGATAAATGCAATGCCCGTGACCATAGCTGTGACAATCCAAAAGCCATTTTGACTTTCAGTCCACGGCATTCCGCCTACGTTCATTCCGAACATCCCAGAGATCAAGCCAAGCGGCAGGAAGATAGCCGCGACGACTGATAGTATCATCATGTTGCGGTTCATTTCCTCGGCACGCATATCCGTAAGCTGGTCTTTAACAATTGCGCAGCGTTCTCTTACGGCATCTAGTTCTTCGGTGATGCGGGTGGTTTGGTCGGCGCAATCTCGTATTCTCAAACGATCATCTGGTGTGATAAAATCAACATTTTGGCTGGAAAGCCCGTTCAGCGCGTCACGCTGAGGCGCAATGTATCGGCGGAGTAATATAGCTTGTCTACGAAGCTCCCCTATTTGTGTGCGGCTTTTCGAGGCCATTAAATCATCAATTGTCTCTTCAAGATTATCGACCTTTTCATTCAACTCGGTGACTGTGGGGCCCATATTCTCCAATAGCATTTGAGCATACATCGCGATGAAACCGCCCGTCGTCATTGGGGTGGCCGAGCGTTCAAGTCGGTTTGCGACCGCTGATGTGGCGCGCAAAGGTCGGCTCTCCAATGAAAGAATTCGGTCATTTTGTATGTAAAATCGGATGCCAATCATATCCTCGGCTTCACTCCCTGCGTTAAGATTAACGCCTCGTAAATTGAGAAGTATGTTGCCCTGATCCGCTATTGTGCGCGGTCGTGAATCTTCCGCGAGAAGTGTTAGGCTAGCATTTTGATCTGTTTCTGTGTCATTGTTTATAAAGCGTTCGGTGTCCGCATGAGTACGATTGAAATGTAGCCACACAAAACCATTATTTTTTGGACGGAAGTCAATATCTTCGCTCGTAAGATGACGTACTTTTCCAGTTTTGGAAATATGCAGTGCGTGAATGAGACCTGCCATTCCAACTCCTCTTCAGGTGCATAGTTAATCGGGACGACTATCTATCAAACCGGTTGCAAGTCAATCAATAACGCGGGAATCAAGCCGCGAAGAGAGTTCCCAAGATATATCTTATCAGCGCTCGCCAAATCCTGCGTTTGGAGACTTTTTTCTCGAACGCGCCCGCTCTTCACTAACTCTTCGCGTAAAATTCCGGGGAGTATTCCGGCACTGAGCGGCGGGGTGAAAATTTGCCCGTCCTGCTCCACAAAAATCGAGGTGAAGGACCCCTCACATAACTCGTTTTGATCGTTAACAAAAAGGACTTCATCTGCGCCAGTCAGAGCATTTATCCGCTCTCGTTCTCCGTCGTAAAAATGACGGCTAGTGAGTTTATGAGCCGTGATCTGCACCTCAGGCGTTAGGGGGTAGCGCGAAAGAGAGATCTTGAGAGTTTTGATTTTTTCGAATTTGGAGTGGGTTAAGTCAAATTCACCTTGAGCGTTTAAAGTTAATCTCACCCGTCTCGCGCTGCCGAACGTTTTAATCGCCGCGAGAGCTTCGGTGAGGGCCTTATCACTCCAAGGGTAGTCGAGAGCTTTAGCTGCTCTCTTAAGGCGTGATTTATGTGCTCTCATCCTCGACGGGCTTGCGCCGCTGTGGAAAGTTTCAATAAGTTGGATGCTTGGCGCGTTAAGTACATCGGCTTTGAGCAGACATTCTTTATATTCATCGCTGGCTTCGCTATCGAGGACAAGTCCGCTTCCCACATTGTAGCGAAGTTCATCGCCCCTTAAAGTCATAGTTCGAATAGCCACGTTAAAGCAGGCCTCACCATCGGGATCTATGTAGCCGAGCCCGCCGCAATAAGCTCCGCGAGGGCGGCTTTCTAGCTCATCAATTATTTCCATCGCGCGAATTTTAGGAGCGCCCGTAACAGAGCCGCAGGGGAAAAGACTTTTAAAAATCTCGGCGAACTCGACATTAGGCCTGAGCCGCGAAGTGACGCGAGAGGTCATTTGATGCAGTGTTGGGTAAGTTTCTAGAGCAAAAAGCTCCGGTACCTCTACGGAACCAATTTCTGAAATGCGAGAGAGGTCATTACGTAGCAGATCAACAATCATAAGGTTTTCAGCTTGGGACTTTGCTTCGCCCCGCATGTCTTCCCGCAAAAGATCATCCGCCTCAATTGTATCTGCGCGTGGCCGCGTGCCTTTCATCGGACGCATCGACATATTTAGCCCTTCTTTCCGAAAAAATAGTTCTGGAGAGAGTGAAATAATTTCCGGTCCGGATCCTAGGGAAACAATCCCCCCATAGCGCCCTTTTTGGCGATGGCGAAATGCGGCGTAAAGTGTTTCGGCGCGGTGTCTAGCTTTTCCCGTCATGGGAAATGTTAGGTTGATTTGATAGACGTCGCCAGCTTGGATATATTCCATGACGCGCTCAAACTTCTGGGTATAATCCGTTTGAGACCATTTAGGTTCAAGCTTCAATTCGGGTGTTTTTGAGGTGTAAAGGCAGCTTACCGGAACGTGGTCGGAGACTTGCTCAAATACCCCAAATTGCAGGAGCGGCCCGTGAGACTTTTTGGGCATTAACGGCGTAAGTTTTGGCTCCAACGCAAAGCCTAGTTCGTAGGATAAATAGCCCGCGAGATAAAAACCTTCTGCGTGATAGCCCCTTAGCTTGATTAAGGCATCCTCGACCGAACCTGCCTCGTGAGCTTCTACAATATCGACGGGTTGAGTATAATAGCGCAGCTCATGCGTTACCTGGTCATCAAGCAATATATATGGCGCTTCTGGGCTCATATTGGGCGCATAAACGCGTAAGCCTTAAAAGGCAAATCCATCTATCAGTCCGCCAGAGTCGCCGGCATAAAAGCTATTACGGCCAGCCAGAATTTTTGGTGCATTCTCTGTAAAACAGCGGCGAAAACTGACTTGAGAACCCGGCGCAATTTGACCCAAAAGCCAAAGATCAGCTCGGATGACCTGCAAAGCGCGGGGGTAGCCGCCCGTGCAATGCCCATCTGCGAGCATAAGTATAGGCTGTCCATCGGGAGGAATTTGCAGAGTTCCGGGGAGAAGTGGAGAGCTTGTCATAGATCTCACCGACCCTGATGCGATTTTGTCCCCCCGCAATCGTGAGCCCATGCGGTCTGTTTCAGGTGTTGCGATGAATGGGCTAACGAATAGGTGCCTTTGGCTGGCCGCGCTCATGAGTTCCCATTCAGGGGCGGGGCGCGCGCGCAATACGATATGACGTGACAGTTGGGGCGCATAACCATTTGGTATTTTTCGCGGAGCCTCCCGCGGGCGATGACTCAGTACAAGATGATCGCCTGCTCGCAATGCGCGCCCTTCATGGCCACCAAATTTAGCGGGCAGATATGTTGACGAACTTCCCATAAATTCAGGTACCTTGATTCCGCCTGCTATAGCGACATATGCGCGGCAGCCATCACGCGCGAAGCTAAGGGTTAGGATGTCGCCTTTTTCTACTGATAGCGCCGAGAAATTTTTGACATTCATTCCATTTATCTGTGCCCACATCTCAGCGCCCGCAAGGGCGATTGTTGTAGCTTCGGGAAACCGCAGGTGAAGGCCACCAAGGGCGCATTCAATAGCGGGGGCGTCCCAGCGGTTTCCAACCATCCAATTGGCAAGGGCAAAGCAAAATTTATCCGCAGCTCCGCTTCCGGGGATGCCTAAATGCCGATAACCGGGCCGTCCCGCATCTTGCACCGTCGCGCGAGTGCCGCCATTTAGAACTTCAATCATCTGAACAGAACTTTCACGAGAATAGGGCCTTAGATGAAGGAATAAAGCGTACCGTGTCGCCAGCTTCCATGAGAAACGGTTTCTCCCGTGAGGGATCAAATAAGGTTAGGGGAGTTCTTCCGATAATTTGCCATCCGCCGGGGCTCCCCAATCCATAAATCCCTGTTTGCCATCCGGCAATCCCAACAGAGCCCGCTGGGACATGGGCGCGTGGCGTGTCATGGCGGGGGTGTTGTAGAACATTTGGCACTTCTGAGAGGAAGCAAAACCCAGGAATAAATCCCATCATGCAAACCCGATAATCCTCACCGCTATGAATATCAATAATCTCTGACTTTGATAATCCGCTCGCGTCTGCGATTGTCGCCATGTCCGGACCATACTCGCCGCCATAAGTTACAGGAATTTCAATCACCTTTCCTTGTCGGAGGGGCGAATCGTTAAGGGACTTTAGCGTATCTTCAATCTTGCCTGTGGCCTCACCCAAAGATAAATGCGAGACATCAAACACTATGAGTAAGCTTTTATAACTTGGTACGATCTCTTTCCAAATGTCTTGGCTGCGTAACATTGAGGCTAGATGGCTGAGCCGTGTGTGAACAGTTTCGGAGTAGCCAGATGTTTCGTAATCAACCAGGATGGCGCTATCTCCATAGGGAGAAATTTTGGGGAATTTAATGGACACGCGCAAAAGCCTTTATTGTTACACCTGCGGCCTCAATTTCCCTTCGTGCAAGCCTTGCCGTCTCAACGGCTCCAGCGCTATCACCATGCAGACAAAGTGTTTTAACGTTAATTGCTAGCTCTTTTCCGGTCGCTGTCGTTACGCTTTTCATTGTCACAAGTTTTTTGGCCTGAATAAGACGGGCTTTCTGATCTTTTATGACGGCCCCAGAAATATGCCGACTTTGAAGGTGGCCATCATCTGTGTAGCGGCGGTCGATGAAGCCCTCAGCGATGAATTTCAACCCGCGCAGCTTAGCGGCTTTTCCCATTTCGGAATTTGGTCCCCCCATGAAAATTAGTCTTGGATCTATAGTGTCAATGACTTCGGCCAGGAGGTTGGCTTTTTCTTCATCCTTCACCGCATCATTATAGAGAGCGCCATGGGGTTTTACATGCGAGATAAAGACCTCCTCTTGGGCGGCGATTTCTGCAAGGACTGTGATTTGTTCCAATAGAGATGCCTTTAAATTCGCAGCAGATATATCCTTGCCAATAACCATAGACTTTCGCCCAAAATGGGCCTTGTCAGGGTAGGAGGGGTGGGCTCCAATCGCGACGCCATTTTCTTTGGTGCCGCAGATCATGTGGCGCATTGATTTTTCGGTTCCCGCGTGGCCGCCACAGGCGATATTCGCAGAGCTTATATAGCGCAGCATTTGGAGCTCGTTACGGGCCCACTCGGCGTTATCAGCCTCACCCAAATCAGCATTCAAATCGATTGATTTCATGCTCTCTGTTTAACCATAAAACTTAATTTGAAAATAGACGAGAAGAATAATTTCTCTCAAATGGAACCACCTTTAATCGGAGATAGGTCCCAATAGGCTGCGGCAAGGTTCACGAGGTCTGCTTCTTTGTAATGAATTTCTGCATCAGAAGCAGCAATGCTAATCAGGCAATTGAGCAAAAATTGCTTTGGCGCAAATGGTTCAAGTGCCATGATGTTGTCGATGATGAAGCGATCTGCGCCGCCGCTGGCTATGGCGTTAGCTATCTCATCTCGCTTTGTGTCGAACCAACTACGCATCCATTCATCAGATAGGGCGGCGTCTTGATTGAGTTCGCGAGCCATGTACCGGGCATTTTTGATAAAGCTATAAATCTCATCTTCCCGAACTTTTTCATCTGATACAACTATAGCTGCCATGAGAGACAAAATATGTGTCCATGTTTCGGGGCTAGGCTTTGCCATGAGTCAATATTTTTCGCGCGGATTAATTAGTTTTGTCCAGAAGACACGATATTTGTGAAAAGAGTCTTAAACTGCCAATCCACAAGCCGTGGCGCTGGCCCAGGCCCATTGGAAGTTATGCCCGCCCAAATGTCCCGTAACATCGACGACTTCGCCGACGAAATAAAGGCCGGCAACCTCCTTAGCTTCCATAGTTTTGGAGGAGAGCTCACGTGTATCTACGCCGCCTTTTGTAACTTCGGCAGTACGAAAGCCTTCCGTCCCTGCCGGCTTGATGTGCCATTCATTGACCATCAAGGCGAGGTTGACGAGGGCGGCGTCATTCATGTCCGCGAGGCGTGACGGCTTGATTTGCTTGGCGATATATTCGGCAAGCCGGGCCGGCAGATATTGCGATAGCCATACTTTTGGGCTTTGGCGCGGTGATTGGACCCTGGCTGTCTTTAGTGAGTCCAAAATATTGGTTTCGGGCGCGAGGTTTACCGTGATAGAGTCCCCTGCCGTCCAATACGAACTGATTTGCAAAATGGCGGGTCCAGACAAGCCGCGATGCGTAAAGAGCAGGGCTTCGTCAAAATGAGTTAAATCATGATGCACGCGGCTATTGGTGCTGACACCGGACATTGCTTTCAATGGAGCTTTTAAACTATCGGTAAAGGTTAATGGGACGAGGGCTGGTTCAGGTTTTATGACATTAAGACCAAATTCTTGAGCAATTTTGTAGCCAAATCCGCTCGCGCCCATTTTGGGAATAGAGGGTCCGCCGCAAGCGATAACAACCTTCTTAGCATGAAGGGTTTGATGGTCGGTTGTTATGATAAATGCGCTCTCAAATTTTTTAATACCAAGAACGTTTGTTGCCAGGCGAAGTTCATTTCCGGCGGCCTCACACTCGCTCAGGAGCATATCGATGATTTGTTGACTTCGACCGTCACAAAAAAGCTGTCCCTTGGTTTTTTCGTGATATTCAATCCCGTAACGCTCGACGAGATCTATGAAGTCGTAAGGGCTGTAACGCGAAAGAGCTGACTTTGCAAAATGGGGGTTCTGCGAAATAAAATTTTCTGGCCCGCAATGAATATTGGTAAAGTTACACCGACCGCCGCCTGATATTCTAATTTTTTCGCCAGGCTTGCTCGCGTGATCGATGAGCAGAACGGATTTTCCGCGCGCGCCAGCCACAGCCCCACACATGAGGCCAGCGGCACCCGCACCTATTATGATAA
>JAHDCL010000073.1:6366-13506 GCA_020629875.1 Hellea sp. | reverse complement strand
GGTTTGTGGAACCAGAGGTCCTTGGTTCGAGACCAAGAAGCGGTACCATTTTCTCCAATTCACGACAAAATTTTGCAATTTAGCCAAAATGTATGTTTGAGGAATGGGCAGGATTCGAACCTACGCTCGGGTTTCCCCCGAGGAGCGTCTCCAACAAAGGAGGACGCCCACCTTCAACCACTCAGTCACCGTCCCTCGACAGCATGGTAGCTTGCACAAAAAGAGCAATCAAGTTTTATGGTTATGGGTACTAACTCCAACTTTATACTAACACACTGTTTACCATAGCCGCCTAAAAGCGGGATATGGAAAAACTCGCCCTTAAAACTCTTAAGACCGAAGACGTGAAAAACGTCGTGCGTCATCCAGATGAAGCGGTGCGTGCGATTGCAGCGCAGCGTGTTTGCCGGGATATTCGGTCTAAAGTTCTCAGTGACGAAGAACGTAAATTCGCGCGAAAGCTCTTAAAATATATCGCGCAAGATAGCGCCGACATGGTGCGCCGCGCTTTGGCGGTCACGCTTAAAAATTCTCCTAAACTTCCCCGAGATGTAGCGGTCAAGCTATCGGAAGATATTGATAGCATCGCGATACCGGTTCTCACCCATTCACCTGTTTTTACCGATGATGATTTGGTAGAAGTCTTGAAGTCAAAAGCGGCCGCAAAAATCTTAGCGGTGGCCAAGCGCGTTTCCGTCAGTGATCATGTTGCGCGCGCAATTATCCGATTTGGCGATGGGCAAGCTGTGGCCGAAGTAGCGGCGAATGATGGTGCGCTCATCTCAGAGCAGACCGCATCGGAGATGTTAGAAATTTACAAGGACGATGACCTCATTACTCAGAGCATGGTTGCCCGGCGTGACCTCCCACCAAAAATTGTAGAGAAGATGATTACATTGGTGAGTGAAGATATGGCGGTGGAGATTACCAAACGCCACGCCGTTTCGCCTGAAATTGCGATAGATTTGGCGACGCGCACGCGTGAGCGTGCCACGCTTGATTTTGTCGACCACGCTTGGGTGTCCAAAGATTTGCAAGGTCTAGTGACACGAATCCACGTAGAAGGCCGCTTGTCGACCTCCTTAATCATTCGGGCCGTGTGCTCTGGCCAAATGCGATTTGCAGAGCAGGGTCTCGCCATTTTATCAGGCGTTAGCGTTCAAAAAGCTGTTCTAATGATCCATGACGGAGGGCCCTTTGGATTAAAAGCGCTCTGTATTCGGGCTGGATTAAATGAAAATATGGCGCAAATTATTCGAGCCGCGGTGATGATTTATCGAGACTTAGAGCTCTCTGGGCTCAATTATGACCGCGCTCAATTTCAGGAATTGATGATAGAACGGGTGCTGACCTTACCTTTTGAGTTACCGGAAGCGGATCAGCTCTGGTTTTTGGAACGGCTGGATGGATTTAGCGACGTAACCCTGAATTAGGGCGCGAACTGCTCGCGCAGAATTTTTTCGCCCAGACCGTGCTCTTTATCGAATAGTAGCGTTAGCGATGTGTCGTGATCTTGCGAAACTTCGACATGGGTGATGTTACGAATTTCCATATTATCTGCGGAAGCCGCGACGGGACGCTTTTCTGGATCAATGATTTCAAATTTTACGGATGCGTCAGCGTTTAACAATGCGCCGCGCCACCGCCTCGGACGAAAAGCGCTAATGGGGGTGAGGGCGAGAATATGCGCTCCGAGAGGAACAACTGGCCCATGTGCCGAGAGGTTATAGGCCGTAGATCCTGCAGGTGTTGCTAATAAAACGCCGTCTGCAATGAGCCGCTCTAGGCGGGTCTTACCGTCCACGCAAATTTTAATATGCGCGGCTTGCTGAGACTGCCGGTAGAGAGACACTTCGTTAAAGGCCAACTCCTCGAATGTTCCGCCCGCCCCGGTTGCTGTCATCTTTAAGGGTTTTACGGTCGTAGCTTCGGCAACTCTGAGGCGCTCAATGAGCGAGTCCTCGCTATATTCATTCATCAAGAACCCAACAGTCCCTTTATTCATGCCATAAACAGGTAGGCCTCGGCGGACCAAAGTCATGTTACGGCGTAGAGTGCGGAGCATAAATCCATCACCTCCCAAGGCGATAATCGCATCGGCATGGGCGGCATCGTGATCGCCATATTTATCAATCAGCACTTTACGCGCCGCCTTAGCTTCCGCGCGTTCACTGCTGACAATCGCCAGTTTTTCGAATGATTTAGGGGCTTTAGCCACAAGGTCTCCAATTTCTTAAAGCACGCTATAGCATTTGACCTTTGGATGAAGCAAAGCCTAAAAGGAGCTGGCGGGAACTATTGAGGTATAAACGTTGAAGTTAAATTTTCGTGGAATTTGTATTGCTTTTGCCTTGCTTGCCTTTCCCGAGAGTGCCTTTGCGGGAGCTTGGAACCTGCCGCCAGGCGAGGGGCAAATCATCTCGACGTATAATCACAGTCAGGCAGATGAGGCTTACTCGGACATTGAAGGTTTGGACAAGACTGTTGAATTCACGAAACGCGAAGCCAGAGTTTTTTACGAGCATGGCTTAACCCGTCGGCTAACGGGAGTGGTCAATGCGGCGCATCAAACCATCAGCTATAATGGGCTGCAAAGTTCCATTAATTTCAGTGACTTTGATAAAACGGAATTAGGTCTTCGCTATGAGATCAAACGTCGCGAAGGTTTAGCGGTTTCCGTGCAAGGAAGCTACATTCTGGGCGGCGGCCCTCCGGAGTCTATTTTGGATATAGGCGGACGAAAAGATAGTTTTGAGCTTCGAGGACTTTGGGGACAAAGCAAGGAGTTTGAAAATTACGTTATCTTTTTTGATGCGCAGGCCGCCATACGCGCGCGCAACACAGACCGCATTGAAGACTGGCGCACAGATTTGACTTTGGGTTGGAAAGATAAAAAGCGGTGGATGGCCCTGTTGCAAGGCTACCATACCCAGCGGGACTCGTTTGGGCGGGATGGTTTTATTGTGCCAGTGCAAAAGCGTACGAAACTTCAGGCGTCGCTGGTTTATGAGTATAAAAAGAACCGTCTTGTACAATTTGGTTATTTGCAAACTCTGGACGGGCGAAACATCGTCAAAGAGCGCGCTATCAGCCTCGGAACTTGGATTCGCTATTAAGCTTTCATTGGGGCGTCGTTTTTGCCCTCATGTAAAGAAGGATCGCCTCACGATCCGCAGCTTTTTTAATGCCGACGAAACTCATACGGTTGCCTTTCATAAATTCTGAAGGCTTTTTGATATAGGCGTCTAAAGTTTCGTCATCCCAGACGACATTAGAGGCCGCCATGACTTTAGAATAGTTGAAGCCATCTTTGGAGCCCGCAGTTGCGCCATATACACCCCAAAGATTGGGGCCGACTTTGTGTTTTCCGCCTTCGTCTAATGTGTGGCAGGCCACGCAGCGCTTATAAAGTTTAGCCCCGCGCTCCATGGGGGTGAGTGAGGTCGCGGTCTTAACCACAGGCGCTGATTCTGCCTCTGGAGTGGCCGCAGGTGTCGATACTGAGTCGCCACCGCCGCAGGAAGAAAGTAAAATAATAGGTAAAAACAAATATTTAACGTGCATCAGCTGGGCCTCTCCCGTGGAATCTAAGACTACATTTAACACTTGATTCACCCTTTAGATAGCGGCAAACTTGCCGCAAGAGGACTGTAAGAGGCAGGCCTTACATTTAAATCGGTAAAAACCGAGAAATGGGGAAAATATGGATATTGTAGGATTAGCACTTGGATTGCTCAGTGGCGGCGGCGGCGGAATACTCGCTGGTAAAGCTATGAATTCAAATATGGGCACAATGGGCCGTGCAATAACTGGAATCGTGGGCGGTACGGGTCTCGCAGCGCTCGCGCCAATGATTCCTGGCCTTGAAGGTGTTTTCGCAGCTCCAACAGATGGCGCTGGGTTGAACATCGGCTCCATCCTAGGAAGTGTTGTTTCAGGTGGTGTCGGCGGCGGCATACTGACAGCTATTTTAGGAAAGGTTATGGGCGGCAAGTAAGCCCCCTAGAATCTAATTCGAAGAGCCCGCTCTCGCAGCGGGTTTTTTTATGTCTGAAGATTACTATAGACGCGGCAAAATGTGCCTTTATCTTTGCCCGCCTGATATGCAATTAGGTGCATATAAATTCGAGGATTATCATGTCATTTACTGCTCCTGCTAAATCTATTCAATTTTTGCTTAATCACAGCGTCGATTTAGATGCCATATTGGCCGCGCCAGCATTTGAGGATGTTAGTCGGGAACTCATTGGCGATATTTTGCAGGGCGCGGCAGATTTTGCGGAAAATAAATGGGCGCCCACCAATTGGGACGGCGACCAAAACCCTGCGCAGCTGCAGGGCGATGATGTGATATCCTCTCCGGGTTTTAAAGAAGCTTATCAGGATTTTGTTGAAGCGGCGTGGCTCTCCATCGCAACACCAGCCGAAATTGGCGGCATGGGCTTGCCTCAATTGGTTAAAGCCGGCGTGGACGAAATGTTTTATGCTGCGAATATGGCATTAGGCCTTTGTCCAATGCTCACCTCAAGTGCGGCCAAAGCTATCCATGCCCACGCAAATGATGAGCTGAAAGCCAAATATCTCCCTAAGATGGTCACCGGTGAGTGGACGGGCGCAATGTGCTTGACCGAACCGCAGGCCGGATCAGACCTTGGACCCGTCCGTACAAAAGCCGTTGATAATGGCGATGGAACATATGCAATCACGGGACAGAAAATTTACATCACTTGGGGCGACCATGACGTCGCGGATAATATTATTCACCTTGTGCTTGCGCGGTTACCTGATGCGCCAGAAGGTTCAAAAGGGATTTCTCTATTCCTATGTCCTAAGGTCTTTGTGGATGACGCCGGGAATCTTGGTGAGCGCAATGCCTTTAAACCCATTGGGCTAGAGCATAAATTGGGGATTCACGGATCACCGACCTGTGTGATGGAATTTGACGGCGCGACAGGCTGGCTCGTCGGTGAGGTTAATCGCGGATTGGCCTGCATGTTCACGATGATGAATGAAGCGCGCCTTTTTGTAGGCGTTCAAGGCGTTGCCATTGGGGAACGCGCTTATCAAGCCGCACTCGGATACGCTCATGAGCGCGTTCAAGGGCGCACATTGACGGGCCAAGAAACAATTATCGGGCATCCCGATATTCGCCGTAATCTCATCGATATGAAAACCAAGCTCTTGGGCGCGCGGGCCATTTGCATGGCAACTGCGGCGGCGGGCGATTTGGCCGTTCATGCCGAAGACGAAGATGTTCGCAAGGCCGCGCATGTTCGCGAGGCGCTCCTAACGCCGCTCGCAAAATCCTATGGCTCGGATATGGGCGTTGAGGTGAGCTCTATCGGCGTACAAATTCATGGCGGCATGGGCTATGTCGAGGAAACAGGCGCGGCGCAGCATTACCGCGATAGCCGTATCGCCCCGATTTATGAGGGCACGAATGGTATTCAGGCGCTGGACCTTGTGGGCCGGAAACTGCGCCGCGATGGCGGGGAGGGCATGCGCACTCTTATTGCGGATTTGGAGAATATTGCGGAATTGGCACAAGCTTCCAAACTCGATTTATCTGTTTGTACCCACGCTCTGAAAGGCGGGATTGAGACTGTCAAAACCGCGACAGATATTATGCTGCATGCCGACGAAGGCGATGCGCTGTCTGGGGCGACACCTTACTTGAACCTCGTCGCCAATGTTATTTCAGGTGCTTACATTATTCGGGCCGTCGCTAATGGCGCTTTGGCGGGGGATGAACTGACCGAAAATATGGCAAGCCTAGCGCGTTATCATGCGCTTTCCATCATGCCGCAAGCTGACGCTCAACTCGAATTTTTGCGGAGCGGGCAAAAAGCGGTGTTTGATTTTCCCGTGGAGCAGTTAGCGGATTTGTAGTATCTAGCAGGAATGGCACAGCAAAAAAATCGACATTGTTACAAATGCGCTGAAGCCTATGACTACGTTGATGTATCTCGCTATTTTTTAAGTCTCTCTGGTTTTTTGAGATGCCGGTATTGCAACTATTTTAATGAAATTCGATCACGCCTGAATAATTGGAGAAGACTTGCTCTCTTTTTTATCATTCTGCTGATGACGTTATTTGTTATGTTTTCTGCTATGGCGTATTACTTTACGGAACACTTTGCACCCGCGCCCTTATTTTCTGACACGGGAAATTATGAAAATACTGAGCACTATGCGCTTCATTCTAAGGTCTATGAGAGCGATTTTGCGGTTTATATAGCTGGGCTGAAATTATTTTTATTAGCCTTCTTACCTGCATTTGTTTTGTCGCGTTGGTTCCTAAATTTCATTTACTATTTTAAAGGGCGGGCTGTTAGCTAATTTATCTGAGATGACAAAGATACAATGTCCCGTTAAGTTCACGCTTTAATGTAAAAGAAAGACTTCAATCATGTCTGCACAAAATCAAGTTCGGCGTATAACCGCGCCTCAGATTACCGCGCGAAAAGGCGGTGAACCCATTGTTTGCCTCACGGCTTATGATGCGCCGACAGCGGCTATCCTCGATGAGCATTGTGATCTTATCCTTGTTGGCGACAGTGTTGGCATGGTGGTACATGGCCTGACAACGACGGTGGGCGTGACGCTGGAGATGATGATTATGCATGGCCAAGCGGTGATGCGCGGGGCCAATAGAGCGATGGTTGTCGTGGACTTACCCTTTGGGTCTTATGAAGACAGTGTTGAAACAGCCTTTCAGAGCGCCTCTCGCGTGATGATGGAAACGGGCTGTCAGGCGGTCAAGATTGAAAGCGGGTCTTATGCTGCAGAAACCATTAGCTATCTGGTTGAGCGCGGTATTCCGGTGATGAGCCATGTTGGTCTGCGTCCGCAAAGCATGAATGTGCTGGGCGGATTTCGCGCGCGGGGACGCACCAAAGAAGTCGCCGACGAAATTGTCGAAAACGCCATTGCAGCTGCCAATGCCGGATCATTTGCCGTGGTTGTTGAAGGCACATCCGTTGAAATCGCGGAAAAAGTTACCAAAGCCGTCGATATTCCAACCATTGGTATTGGCGCGTCAGCAGGATGCGATGGGCAGATTTTGGTCACGCCTGATATGCTCGGCCAATTTGATCGCGTCCCTAAATTTGTTAAAAAATTCGCCGATATGAAAGGCCT
>JAHDCL010000073.1:0-6266 GCA_020629875.1 Hellea sp. | reverse complement strand
GCCAATTTGATCGCGTCCCTAAATTTGTTAAAAAATTCGCCGATATGAAAGGCCTGATAGAAGGCGCGGCGAGAGACTACGCTGCCCAGGTCAAAGATCGTAGCTTTCCAGGCGACGAAAATACGTATAAATTCACAAAAAAATAGGGAAATTTTGGGGGGCGTTGTGAAGACGGTTTTAGCGACAATAGGCGGGCTCATTATAGGGGTCTTGATTATCATGGGCGTGGAGTCACTCGGACATATCATCTTCCCTCCGCCAGAAGGCGTGGATTTAAAAGATCCTGAACAGCTCAAAGCTATCATGGAAACGATACCCATGGGGGCAAAAATAGCGGTCCTGATGGCTTGGGGCTTGGGTGTGTTTGGCGGCGGGGTAGCAGGTGTTTTATTCTCTGGCCGAAAGAAACTTCCGGCAACGATCATCGCGCTTGTCTTGCTTGCATTTTCTGGAATCACATTATTCATGATTCCTCATCCGATATGGATGATTGTCGGCGCATTAGTGGTGACGGTTTTGGGCTGGTATGGCGCCACGCGTTTCGCCGCGGCAAAGGCATAAAGCCCAGAAAAAGCCCGCTTAATTCTTGCAGTCTGTTAATGACCTTAACTGTTGCGAAAGGGTGGCTTGGGCGATAGGTTCGCGCAAATTTGGCGGCTTGCTGCCTGAGTCTAAGAACAAGTTATAAAAGGTGGCCCAGTGGTCGATTTTATCAATGAAGTAGAAGAAGAGCTTCGTAAGGACGAATATAATCGTCTGCTGCGGCGCTATGGGCCGTATATTCTCGCTGTTATCGTTGCGATCGTTGCTGGAACCGGGTTCTTGGAATATCAAAAATACGCCAAAGACAAAGCCGCCCGCGCGACATCGGCCAGCTATGTTGCGGCCTCTGATGCGGCGGCTGCGGGAAATGTAGATCAGTCTATCGCAGGCTTCATGGACATTGCTGATAAAGCGCCTGCTGGTTATGCGGGACTATCACTTGTACGCGCCGCGACGCTAAAGCTCGAGGCAGGGGATAGCGCCGAAGCTATTCGGTTGCTCGATCAAGCGGCCAATACATTTGAAACACAGCGCCATGCTCAGCTTGCGCAGATAAAGGCCGCTTACATATTGGCCAATGATGGCGCCTATTCTGATGTGATTAATCGTCTTGGGCCGCTAATGGAGAAAGACGCGCCTTATGAATTTCTCGCTCGAGAACTTATGGGCTTTGCGGCGCTTAAGTCCGGCGATGAAACGTTAGCGCGTGAGCAATTTGGTTATCTTGAATCTATCCCGGGTGTTCCCGCGACAATCAAGGAACGCGCCAAACAGAATCTAAGCCTCATGCGTACCGCTGCTGCGGCCGCAGAGATTAAAGCGCCAGAGCCCGTAGCACCCGCATCTGAGACGCCAGCGAATGAGACACCCAATGAAGATTGATTTTACGAAACTTTCGCTATCCGCTGCGGCGGTTCTTATGCTCAGTGCGTGTTCGACCCTGGGCGGAATTGGCGATGCTGTAGGCTCCATCAATCCCTTTGATAAATCGGATGAAAAAGCCAAGGCCGCGCAAGGCGATGTTGCGGGCGATACAGACCGTATTTCAATCCTTGAGCTCAATGAAACTCTGAAAGTCTCCGAGACCATCACGCCCGACCAAGTCAAGCTCCCGCCTGTATATGCCAATACAGACTGGCCGCAAGTTGGCGGTAATCCGGCGCATGTGGTTCAGCATACAGGCGCTACTGGCAGCTTTGATAAGCTCTGGTCCAAGGACACCGGTAAGGGCTCTGCTCGCAAAGGCCGCGTTGTCGCGCCGCCTGTCGTTGCGGGTGGCCGTATTTATACCATGGATGGCTCAAACCGCATCACCGCGATGGATGCGAATTCGGGCGATAAGATTTGGGACTATAAGGTTGCTCTGGCCGAGCGCGAAAAAACACGCGTGGGCAAGACAGGTGTTGTTGACCGCGTGCGCGATCCGCTTTCCTTCTTTGATGGTTCAGGCACAGACAAAGAATCTGTCGGCGGCGGCGTGGCCGTTGCGGATGGAAAACTCTTCATTACCTCAGGCCTTGGCGTGGTAACCGCGCTCGATGCTCAGAGCGGGGAAGAGATTTGGACGCGCGTCACCCGCGTGCCCATGCACTCTGCACCGACGGCTTCCAATGGGCGCATTTTCGCGGTCTCTGACGATAATGAGCTTTTTGCCTTTAACGCCAATACAGGTGAGGTTCTGTGGACCTATCAGGGCATTGTTGAGAGCGCGCGTATGTTGACCGCGCCAAGCCCTGCTGTTGTTGGTGATACCGTTATTTCCGGATTTGCTTCGGGTGAATTGATTGCCTTCCGTGCTCAAAATGGCGGCGTGTTGTGGCAGGATGCTTTGTCCTCTGCCGGACAATTGACCCCTCTGGCCTCGCTTAATGATATCGCCTCAGGTCCGGTTGTTGCCGATGGTTATGTTATCGCGTCGGCGCAGTCAGGCGTAACAAGTGCCTTTGATTTACGGACCGGCCAAAGAATTTGGACACAACCTGCTGGCTCGATTGGGTTTCCATTGATCGCGGGTGACTTTGTGTATTCTGCGATGACAGATGGCCAAGTCGTTTGCATGTCTAAACTGGATGGCTCTGTGGTTTGGACCCAACAATTGCAGTCACATAAAAACCTGAAAAAGAAGAAGAAACGTATTGCGTGGTCTGGCCCCATTCTGGTGGGAGAACGCCTAATGGTCATGTCATCACAGGGCAAAGCTGTCACGATGAGCCCATATGACGGATCTATCATCTCTGAATTCAAAGTTGGCGAAGATGTCTTTGTCTCGCCGATTATTGCGAATGAAACGGTGTATGTCATGACCGATTCTGCTAAGCTCATCGCATTCCGCTAGCCGCGTTCCTTAAGGGCGAATGAAAAATGATCGACGATTACGAAGATTTCGAGGAGGAAACTCCCGAAGAGCTTGAAGCCGCGCCTGAAACGCGTCCGGCCAAGATCGCCATTGTGGGCCGCCCTAACGTTGGGAAATCCACCATCTTTAACCGCCTTGCCGGTAAGAAACTTGCCATTGTCAATGACACGCCCGGCGTAACGCGCGATGTTCGCGAAACCCGTTCCAAGCTGCGCGGGCATAATATGGTGCTGATGGATACGGCGGGTTTTGAAAATGCCAAGGGGCCAAAACTCGAAGCCCGTATGCGCGCCCAAACCGAAGCCGCTGTCCTCGAAGCAGATATTTGCCTTTTCGTCTATGATGCCCGCGAAGGCGTCACCCCGCTGGACCGTACATTCGCGCAATTTGTCCGCCGCACCGGCAAGCCGATGATTTTGGTGGCCAATAAATGCGAGAGCAGCGCAGCAGATGCAGGTGTCACCGAAGGTTATTCCCTTGGCATGGGCGATCCGATTGAGGTCGCGGCCGAGCATAATATCGGTTTTGTCGATTTGGACGATGCGGTGGAACTTGCCCTTCGCGATGTTGATTTGGGCGTTCGTACAGATAATATCGACTTTGAAGAAGCGCCCGTCCGTATCGCGATTGTCGGCCGCCCCAATGCAGGGAAATCGACACTGATTAATACGCTGATCGGTGAAGATAGATTACTCGTTGGCCCCGAAGCGGGCGTGACGCGCGATAGCATCACCATTGATTATATGTGGCAAGATCGCCGCGTACAGTTCCACGATACGGCCGGGATGCGCAAAAAGGCTAAGGTGCAGGATACGCTTGAGGTGCTTTCTGTTCAGGATACCTTACGCGCGATTAAATTTGCGCAAGTCGTCGTGCTGCTCATGGATGCGACCTCGCCCTTTGATAAGCAGGACCTTCAAATCGCGTCGCTCTGTGAGCGGGAAGGGCGCGCCCTTGTGCTTGGCGTGTCCAAATGGGATTTGGTGCAGAATAAATCCGAAGCCTCTAAATTCCTGCGCGATGAAACCGCGAGACTTCTTCCTCAACTCAGAGGCCTCGAAGTCGTGATGTTCTCTGGCCTGACAGGGAAAAGCGTGGACCGCTTGCTCCCCGCTATTGAACGTGTGCAGATTAACTGGTCGGCTAAGGTCAAAACATCAGAGCTAAATGATTGGCTGCGCGAAAAGGTTCAGCGCCATCCACCGCCCGCCGTGAATGGTCGCCGCATTAAGCCTAAATACATAAGCCAGACAAAAACCCGTCCGCCGACATTTGTCCTAAAATGCTCGCGCGCTAACAAGCTGCCTGAGAGCTATCGCCGCTACCTCATAAACGGCCTACGCGAAGATTTCGACCTGCCCGCCGTGCCCATAAGGATGTTCGTAAAAGCGGATGAAAATCCGTACGATAATACGGTCAGGAAGCAGGGTTTTGAACCGCTGCGGCAGAAGGAACGGCCATAAACCCAAACTCTCGGCGCGTCATTGCAAGACCCCGTTCTTGCAATCCATCTCCTGCTCTATCCTAACAATACCATGTCACGTATTGGTAATGCAGGTGATGGATTACAAGAACAAGTCTTGTAATGACGAAAGTTGATAATATGGTCGGAAAGCAAGGTTTTGAGCCGTTGTGGTAGGAGGAAAGGCCTTGATGTGAATGATTAAAGATTCTGAAATCGAAAATATTTGGCATGCCTCCAAGCATATCTTTTTACCCTATGAAGGCGCTGTATCGACTCTACATATGCTTGAAATTCCTAATGAGTATAGGTTCGATATTACAAATTCATTTTTAGTGACTGTAACTCTCTCCGGACTTAGTTGCATGGGAGAGGAAGAAAGCAAATCGTGGAAAACGTTCAATCTTGATGCACAAACTGTTTTTGCAAAAGGTGATAAGAAATTTAATTGGGTGTTTGAAGGCGTTCTAGAGAGTGACCGGTCTCTTAGAATGTTTTTGGATTACTATAATAAAGAAACATTTGAGATTGAATTAGTATTTTGGGCTGACGAATTTTTTCCAAATCCAGATAATGAAGAAAAGTGTTTAGCTTCCTTCACAGATTTAATCTCCGTCGCAAGTTCCTTTAGAAAAATTTCCACCTCAAGTGAGTTCGTTTTCAATGCATATCCCGTTGCTGACCCTAGAGAACATAGAGATGAATCAGCCACATTCTTTTGGTGAATTATGTTAAGCAAGTGGCTTTAGTTATGCATCCGAAACCGCCAACGGTTTCGGCGCTTCACTGCAATCGATAAAATCGATTGCGGGCGTTACGCGCCAACCTGCCCACGATGCCTTAGCTTATGATCCGCTAGCACACAGGCGAGCATCGCTTCTGCGACGGGCACGCCTCTAATGCCGACACAGGGGTCGTGGCGGCCTTTTGTTCTGACATCAATCTCATTGCCGTCGGCGTCGATGCTTTGGACGGGGGTGAGCATGGAGGAGGTGGGTTTGATGGCGACACGGGCGACGATGTCATCCCCATTAGAGATGCCGCCTAATATCCCGCCGGAGTGATTAGACAGGAAGAGCGGATTGCCGCCTTCCATGCGGATTTCATCGGCATTGTCTGTGCCATTCCATCCTGCCGCCGCAAAGCCTGCGCCGATTTCTACGCCTTTGGCCGCGTTAATGCTCATCAATCCCATAGCGAGGTCGGAATCCAGCTTGCCGTAAACAGGCGCGCCCCATCCTGCCGGCACGCCGCTGGCGCGCACTTCGATAATGGCGCCGACAGAGTTGCCGTCTTTGCGGATACTATCGAGATAGTCTTCCCATTCTTTGGCGGCTACGGCGTCGGGGCACCAAAAGGGGTTATTATTCACTTCATCCCAATCCCAATTATCACCGTCCACGATTTTCTCGCCAATTTGAATCACCGCGCCTTGGATTTTAATATCATCGCCCAGCACTTTGCGGGCAATGGCGCCTGCCGCCACGCGGTTGGCTGTCTCGCGGGCAGAGCTACGCCCGCCGCCGCGATAATCACGAATGCCATATTTGGCGTCATAGGTCAGGTCGGCATGGCCAGGACGATAGCGGGTTTTAATCTCGGAATAATCTTTGCTGCGCTGATCGGTATTCTCAATCAGCAGGCTAATTGGTGTGCCTGTGGTTTGACCCTCAAAAACGCCAGAGAGGATTTTCACGGCATCAGGTTCATTACGCTGGGTGACAAAGCGTGACGTGCCTGGGCGGCGCTTATCCAGATAGGTCTGAATGTCGGCCTCGGTGAGGTCGATGCGCGGCGGACAGCCATCCACGACACAGCCAATGGCCGGGCCATGGCTCTCGCCCCAAGTGGTAAATCTAAATAAGTGGCCGAAGCTATTATGTGACATGAAAGGGTGTTTAGACG
>JAHDCL010000003.1:47123-69017 GCA_020629875.1 Hellea sp. | reverse complement strand
GAAATAACTATAACATTTGCGAACAGAAACTAACCCCGCAATTGTGAAAACCGAGCGGCTTAAAATCGCCCAATATAGGTCACTCGCTTACTTCCACTATGAGGATTTAAACCCCATTATTTGCCAATCTCCTCACCTCATGGCATCCTCTCCTTAAATAAAAAGGATTCCCGCCATGACCCTCTCTCGCCGTACTCTCTTGCAAAGCTCTGCTGCCGCTGCGGCGACAAGCGCTCTCGGCTTTTCTGGTTGCTCGGAGCAGTCTGTCCCAACGGTCGCCTCCAAACCGGGCCTTGCGCAAAATTTACTCAATCAAGCCACTGAGCTAATGCTCAATGCCTATCCTGAGAGCGCGTCGAGTGCGGGGATTGATAGCGGTAAATATGCGGCGCTTAAATCACGGCTGGGGGACCGCACGCCCGAGGGACAGGCCGCGATTAAGGCGGATGTAAAGACTTTGCTGGGCCAGATGAATAAGATTGACCTCTCGGCCCTGCCCGCAGACGAAGCCTTGAATGTCGAAGTTGTACGCGCTGTTTTTGACAGCGCCGCTGAAGGTTTTGATCTGCCCTATGGCGATATGGCACTCCTCAATTCCAATTGGTCTTATCGCAATAGTCCCTATGCGGTGGCGCAAAATACGGGGGCCTTTGTTGAAATCCCGAGTTTTTTGGATAGCTCTCATTCCGTCAAAACGGGCGAAGATGCGGAAAGCTATTTGGAACGGATGCAAGCCTATGCCGGGCAACTAGATGGGGAGACGGAACGCACGCGCATTGCTGGCGAAAAAGGTGTTATTCTGCCTGACTTTTTGATGGAAAAGACATTGGGGCAATTACGGGGCGCGCGGGCCAAGGCGCCGGAGAGATGGGGCATTGTCGGCGCTATCGCGGCCAAGCTTGACGGTAAATATGCCGATCGAGCCGCCGCCATCGCCGCGCAAGAAATCGGCCCCGCCATTGACCGCCAAATCGCGGTGCATGAGGCGCTTGCCCCCAAGGCCAATTCGGATGCAGGGATCTGGGCCAAGCCGCAAGGCGATGCTTATTATGACTGGGCCCTACGCGCGGGCACGACGACGACCATGTCCCCCGACGAGGTGCATCAAATGGGCCTTGATGAACTGGCCAGCCTGCAAGCGCGGATGGAACCTATCCTGCAATCTATTGGTTACACAGAGGGCTCAGTGGGCGCGCGCATGACCGCCCTTGGCGCGGATGAGCGTTACAAATTTAAAGCAGGCGATCCTGGGCGCGCAGAGATTATGGAATTCATCAATGAGGCCGTCGAAGATATTCGAGGACGTATGCCCCAAGCCTTTGAAACGCTTGTACCGGGATTTTTAGAGGTCACGCGCATTGCCCCCGAAGTCGAAGCCGGCGCGCCGGGCGCCTATGGCGGGGCGGGCTCGATTGATGGCACCAAGCCGGGGCATTTCTGGATCAATCTACGCTCGACCGATTTGCATAATAAGTTCACTCTCGCGGATTTGACCTATCACGAAGCGATACCGGGTCATGTGTGGCAGGGCGAATATACCTTTAAGCAGCCGCTCATCCGATCGCTCCTCGCCTTTAATGCCTATTCCGAAGGCTGGGCGCTTTACGCCCAGCAAATCGCCGATGAACTTGGCGTCTATGATGATTTCCCTGTGGGGCGTTTGGGATATCTGCAATCCCTTGCCTTCCGCGCTTGCCGCCTCGTGGTCGATACGGGCCTTCATGCTAAACGCTGGACGCGCGAAGACGCGATACAATGGTTCGTGACCAATAATGGGTCCAACCCCGAAGAGGTGCGCGGAGAAATTGACCGTTACTGCGCATGGCCGGGACAAGCCTTGGGGTATAAAGTCGGGCACTCGGCGATTAACACCCTGCGCGATAAGGCCAAATCAGAGCTAGGCACGAATTATGATTTCCGCCGATTCAACGATGCCGTGGTGTTGGGCGGCAGTGTGCCGATGACCGTATTGGGACGGATCATCGACGATTATATTGCGCGGGATGCCGGCTAGCTCTTACGCTTTAGGAATAGCAGGGATAGAATACCAAGAATTGCCGGAAGGGCCTGAACGAAGAAAATATTCTTTGTCGCTGTGAGTGCCCCAAAGATGCCAGCAATTGCCACGCAGCCCAAGAAGAACAGCGCGATATTCCGCTTCCACGTTACGTCTTTGATAAAAAGAAGCGCCCAAATCAGGCCCGCGGCGAGAAAGCCATTATAGAGCCCTTGATTAGCGGCAAAGACCTTTGTCGGTTCGAACAGCTCGGGTGAAAAATTTGTGAAAACCTTTGGGCCGCGGCTCTCCCAAAGGAACATTTCTAAGACCAAGATGTAGCTATGGATAAGAGCGACGAGGCCGATAAGAATTTTGCTAAGAATATGGATGGCAACGGTCCTATTTCGCGCAAACGGCGATGGCGTATTTTGCACCTGATATCAGATCCAAAACTTTTGAATTTTCAGAAAAGACTTCAAGTAAGCGGTGCTTGTTTTCCCCTGCCTTGCAAATCATCAAAACAGAACGAGCCTTCGTTCCCTCCAAAGTGATTTCCCGTTTGACCTGCACGACTATTTTGCCGTCCTTAATTCCGCCGGACGAGACAAATAGTGAACCCTCTGGCGGGGTCATTTCAAGCGAACTCATAAAAACAGCAGGGCTTTGAACGCCGAGCTCTTGCACCTCACCAATTGTTACCTTTGAAGCGCCCTTAACAATACCGGTTTCAGACTTACTCCACCCAGAAGGCACGTTTTGAGCCGCGGCAGGCAGCGCAATACTGGCCGAGAAAAGCAATGCCAGAAGCGAAGTAAATTGGATTTTCATATCTTTCCCCTAGATGACTCAAGAGAGGCTAACACCCTTATCTGGCGCGATAAAGGCTATTCTCAGCGCAGGAGAGCCTCTGCCGCGAGGACTCCAAAGGTCGCGAAGAGATAGATAATCGAATAGGCGAAAAGATTACGCGCGGCGCGGTCACCGGATTTAACTTCATAAAGCGAGGCTTCATCGGACGCCTCTGCTGTTTCGCCAGCGCGGGATTTCCAGACCTTAAAGGCTAATGCCAGAAAACCTACATTCAGGAGAACAGCAAAGGCCGCATAGAGATTGCCGGCTAGCCCTGTAAAAATTGGCGCAATGGCGATAGCGGCTAAAAGGACTGAATAGGCCATAATCTGATTACGGGTGGATTTCGGCCCCTTCACATTGGGCATCATCGGTATGCCGACCTTGCCATAATCACCTGTCTTATAAAGCGCGAGTGCCCAGAAATGCGGCGGTGTCCAAATGAAGATGATCATAAAGAGCAAGATGGAGTCAATCGTGATATCGCCCGTAACAGCGGCCCAGCCAATCATGGGCGGGAAGGCCCCGGCGGCGCCGCCTATGACGATATTTTGCGGCGTGGAACGTTTCAGCCACATCGTATAAATCACGAGATAGAAAAAGATTGTGAAGGCGAGGAGCGCAGCCGCCACCATATTCGACGCGACATAGAGCATCCAGACAGAGGCAAAACTTACGGCTGTCCCAAAGCCAAGCGCGGCGCGCGGGCTCATTTTCCCTTGTGGGATGGGCCGTTTTTTGGTGCGCGACATCTGCGCGTCAATATCCGCGTCATACCACATATTCAGCGCGCCAGAGGCCCCTGCCCCCGCCGCGATGCAAATGATGGAAGCAATTGCCGCCCAGAGCGGCATCGTTCCTGGCGCAAGGACCAATCCTGCCCATGCCGTAAAGACAACAAGGCTCATGACCCGCGGCTTCATAAGCGCAAAGAAATCCGACGGCTCAGCGAGACTAAGGCCGGATGGATTAAAGGCCGCATCAGAAGATACGGCCTTATGATCAGTGTTATGTGAGGTCGTGCTCACTAATGCCCGTCAGTCTCTTCAATGCGCGGAAGCGTATTGAATTGGTGATAAGGCGGCGGTGAAGACAAGGTCCACTCGAGCGTCGTCGCGCCTTCGCCCCAATAATTATCCGTCGCAGGACGCTTACGGATGAAGGCTTCTACGAGCATGATGAGGAAGAACGCCACACCTGCGAGGGTAATATAAGCCCCCCATGAGGATACCTCGTTCCATAGCGCAAATTCTTCAGGATAGTCGATGTAACGACGCGGCATACCGTTCAGCCCGAGGAAATGCTGCGGGAAGAAAATAACGTTCACACCGATAAAGAACAGCCAGAAGTGAGCCGCGGCTAACCACTTATTATAAAGGTAACCGGACATTTTGCCGAACCAGTAATAGAAGCCGCAGAAGATACCAAAGACGGCGCCCATAGACAGCACGTAATGGAAGTGAGCCACAACATAATATGTATCATGAAGCGCCACATCGACACCCGCATTTGCAAGCATAACGCCCGTCACGCCGCCAATAACGAAGAGGAAGATAAAGGCGAGAGCCCACTGCATCGGGATAGTGAAGCTAATCGAACCGCCCCACATCGTCGCAAGCCATGAGAAGATTTTTACGCCAGTTGGCACGGCAATCACAAGGGTCGCAGCAAGGAAGTAAGCCTTAAGGTCAACATCCATACCCACTGTGTACATGTGATGAGCCCAAACAACAAAGCCGACAACACCAATGGCGACCATCGCATAAGCCATGCCCAGATAACCAAAGATAGGCTTTTTGGAGAATGTCGACACAACGTGAGAGACCATACCAAAGGCAGGTAAGATCATGATGTAAACTTCAGGGTGACCAAAGAACCAGAACAAATGCTGGAACATTTCAGGGTCCCCGCCCATCGCTGGGTCAAAGAAACCTGTACCGCCATCGATACGGTCTGTGAAGAGCATGAAGAGCGAGGCAGCGAGAACCGGCAAGGCCAGAAGCAACAAGAACGCTGTCACAAGAACGGACCAGGCGAAAAGCGGCATTTTGTGCATTGTCATGCCTGGCGCGCGCATGTTCAAAATAGTCGTGATGAAGTTAATCGCCCCAAAGATAGAGGAGAAACCTGCCGCTAGAAGGCCGATAATAATGAAATCAAACGCAGGTCCGGGCGCACCACTCGTGGAGAGCGGAGGATACATGACCCAACCACCACCAAAACCGTTACCCGAAGCAGAGCCAGGGACGAAAAAGCTGATGAGCAAGCAGATTAGAGCCGTTGGAAGGAGCCAGAATGACAAGTTATTCATCCGCGGGAACGCCATGTCCGGCGCGCCAATCATGATAGGCACAAACCAGTTACCAAAACCGCCAATGACGGCGGGCATGACCATGAAGAAAATCATGATAAGACCGTGCATAGAGGCGAAAACGTTAAAGGCATGGCCGTCTTCGAAGATCTGAATCCCCGGCTCGGCGAGCTCCATACGCATCATAAAAGACAGATAGCCGCCAATTAGACCCGAAATAATAGCAAAAATCAGATAAAGTGTGCCGATATCTTTGTGGTTTGTTGAATAGAACCAGCGCGCGAAGAAACCAGGTTTCCCGTCATCATAAGCGCCGCCATGATCATCTCCGTGAGGAATCGCTACCATGATCTCTCTCCTATTCCTGCGCCGCGGTGACTGAACCGCCGCCCAACGATGCTACTGATTTTGTGAAGGCGCCATCATTGGCAATCCAAGACGCAAATTCGGCTTTGCTGACGACTTCGATTTCGATTGGCATTTTATAATGCAAAACGCCGCATAACTCTGAACACTGCCCGTAATAAGTCCCTTCCTTACCAGGATGAACCTCAAACCAAGTTTCGTTGATACGGCCCGGCACAGCGTCCATTTTCACGCCAAATGCTGGAACAGCAAAGCTGTGAAGATTGTTCGATGACGTCACGAGGACTTTAATCTTGGTATCAACCGGAACAACCAAAGGAACATCTGCCGCTAAGAGGTAGGGTACGCCCTTGGCATCAGCCTCTTCTTTTTCGAGCGGGTTGGAGATGTAACTCTCTACATTTTCGAAGTCAGGATAGGCATATTCCCAGTTCCAAGTATTTCCGGTCACTTTAATGGTCATCTCCGTCTCAGGCAAAGCATCCTGAAGATAAAGCAAGCGCATGCTTGGGACGACCATGACGAGCAGAATAATAATTGGAACAATCGTCCAAGCGACTTCAAGGCCGACATGGTGGGTCGTCTTAGAAGGAACAGGATTACGCTTTGCCGAATAACGGAACATGATCCACGCCATTAGAACCATAACAAAAAGCGTGATGGCCGTAATGATCCAGAACACGAAGTTATGCAGCTTGGTCAGCTCATCCATCACAGGTGTTGCTGATTCTTGGAGCCACCAACCACCATCAGTGGGTTTGCTTGCAAAAGCCGCGCTTGTTAGCGCAAAAAATGCGGTGCTACTCGCTAAAATAAGGCGTTTTAAACGCATAAGACTTCTCATCACTAAAACTCGCGCGGACTCACCCCGCACATTTTCGTCGGTTTATAAACAACATACGTGGCATTGGCAGTCGCAAATGTCGCGCGGATTGTCGCAGAATGTGCCTTGTCTATTGTGAAACCTTCCCTAGATAAAGTCTTCAATTAGAAAAAGCGCCTCCCTATGCCTGATTTTGTCTTCCAAGATTGTGAGTTAACACCAGAAATTGCCCAAAACGAGGTCGACTCAGTCATGAGCAAGGCTGATGACGGCGAACTCTTTATCGAACGAAGTGCATCTGAGTCGCTCACATTTGATGACGGTCGACTAAAGACAGCAAGCTTCGATACCTCGCGCGGCTTTGGGCTGCGCTGCGTCGCGGGAGAAATGAGCGGCTTTGCGCAAAGTACAGAACTCACACCTGGGGCCCTAAAACGTGCCGCCGGCGCAGTGGTCATGGCAAAAGAAGGCTATAACGGGGTAGCCGCCCCCTCGCCTCGGCGCACCAATACAAGCCTCTATCCAGATATAGACCCCGTCGCCTCCCCCACATTCGGCGTCAAAGTCGAATTATTGCAAGAAATTGATGCCTATTGCCGTGCATTGGACCCTTCCGTTGTTCAGGTTTCAGTGACGATGAGCGGGAATCGCCGTGCAGTCTCCATTATGCGCGCGGGAGGAGAGCGCTATGATGACATCCGCCCGCTCGTGCGCCTGAACATCTCAATTACCGCAGAGAAGGATGGCCGGAGAGAAAATGGATATGCAGGCGCAGGTGGCCGGCAGAGCTATGACAGTTATATAGACCCCGCATTTTGGAAGCCCCTCGCCAAAGAGGCCCTGCGCAGTGCAAAGGTCAATTTGAACTCCGTTCCCGCACCAGCGGGGCAGATGGATGTGGTTCTTGGCCCTGGCTGGCCGGGTGTTCTTCTCCATGAAGCGATGGGACACGGCCTGGAAGGTGACTTTATACGTAAAGGCACCTCGGCCTTTGCCGGAAAGCTAGGCGAGCGAGTCGCGAGCAAAGGCGTAACCATTGTTGACGATGGCAGCATTCCCGGCAAGCGCGGCTCCTTAACGATTGATGACGAAGGCACGCCCACCTCTCGAACCGTGCTGATCGAAGACGGAATCCTTACTGGATTTATGCAAGACCGCATGAATGCGCGGCTTCTTGGCGTACCGGCAACGGGGAATGGCCGCCGCGAAAGCTTTGCCCACGCTCCCATGCCGCGAATGACAAACACATTTATGCTGGGCGGCGAGGCAGAGCCGGAGCAAATGCTAGCCGAGCTAAAAGACGGAATCTACGCCACGAATTTTGGCGGCGGCCAGGTCGATATCACGAGCGGTAAATTCGTCTTCCAATGCACAGAAGCCTATCGGGTGAGAAATGGCAAGGTTGAAGAACCTCTAAAAGGTGTCACTCTGATCGGCGATGGTCCTACCGTTCTCACTCAAATAAAACACATTGGTAACGATATGGAGCTTGATCCCGGGATTGGTGTTTGCGGGAAAGCTGGCCAAGGCGTGCCCGTCGGCGTTGGGCAACCCAGCCTCTATGTCGAAAACCTTACGGTGGGCGGAAGCGCGGTTTAAGGGATTAGCCCTTATTGACCACCCCTGCCTTCTCAAGCTCCGTTCCCATCCGGCCTGTCAGGAAGCAGAATAGCATCTTAAAGTCTGACATTAATGACCAGAGCGGATAAGTAAATGTCGCGGGCTTGTTCTTCTCTATGGCGCCGTGGCTCACCCACGCGAAGAAGTAACCGCAGACAAATGCGAGCGGCAAATACAGCCACTTTCCAGTGAAAACGATAAAAAACAGGGTTAAGAGCGCCAGAGCTGTGCCAAGATAATGCCACCCTCGCGTCGCGGGCCGGCTATGTTCGCGCAGATAATAGGGCCAAAAATCGGTATAATTTGTGATTTCACGCATTTTGGAGCCTCCTGGGTAATATTTTATCCAGCTTTCTGAATCAAATCTCAATAAAATTCAAATCATTAACCTTTAATTTACCCTATTCGTTAATACAGGAGATGTCTTCTCTAGGAGACACCCCACCATTCACCTAATACCTTCGGGAGCTCTTGTAGCTCCCTTTTTTCTTGGGAAACGCACGGTTTTCCGGTGGTGAACTTTTTATCAAAAAAGCACCAAATTAGACTTGTCGTAGGGACAAAAATTCTGTTATAGCGCGCGCCTACCCAAGATGGTCTATTCCGCAATAGCTCAGTTGGTAGAGCAGCTGACTGTTAATCAGCTTGTCGCAGGTTCGAGTCCTGCTTGCGGAGCCACCATTTTTCCAAAAAAAATCAACACTTTAGCATAATTGATAACATTATCTCACGTCTGATTTCCTTCTACTATTTGCAAAAAGGTAGCACATAGGTAGCAAATAACCGAAACATGGCTAAACCGCCCGAACACTATCGACTTTCACAAACTTCGAATCAGGGCCCTTAAGGGCTTATCTAATATGCGCGGACGCGCCAATTCACCGCATGAAAACTTGTTTGTGATTCCACTCTCAACCTGAGAGAACACGTGCCAAGTTCCCCGCAATAATATCGGGCTCCGCGATCGAGGCTAGGATATTCGCGCATGTTCGCTCTTGCGTTGAGACTCCTGCATTTTCCCAATGTTGAGCAAACTCATTCCTATGTTAGATCTCTAAGTCTAAATGCACGGTCCTAAGGGAACGCAAAACTGTAATGCTTGCCAACTTGCCCCTTTCCGGACTAGGGTCTTAGCGTGAAATTTGGACAAATTGCATCGGAATGCATGTTTTCCTGTTTACGTCTTAGGTGATATTCGTACAATCTTGGTAGGCAAGGCGACGTAGATCGCGCCGTCGGGGCCGGTTGTGACATCCCTTACTCGGCCTTTGTCCTTTATTAAGCTCACTTCAGAGATGTAAGCCTCCCCTTCGACTTTAATCAACCGAACTGTCTCATGCGCCAAAGCCCCAGCCATAAGGTGGCCGTTCCATTCAGGAAACAGGTTGCCTGTGTAAACATCCAGACCGCAAACCGCTATTGAGGGCGTCCATTGGGAGACCGGCTGCGCCATATCCGGCAGCGCTGTGTGCGGCGTTAAGACCGTCCCGTCATAGTTTCGGCCATATGAGATTTTCGGCCACCCATAATTCACGCCGGATTTAATCGCATTAAGCTCATCTCCGCCTTTTGGGCCATGCTCGGTTTCCCATAATACTTGCGTTTCAGGGTGAATAATTGTCCCTTGGGGATTGCGGTTCCCATGGCTGTAGATGGATGGATAAGCGCCCTCAATCCCAAGAAACGGATTGTCTCCGGGTATGGATCCATCGCGAAAAATGCGGTGAATTTTTCCGTTCGGTTTTGTGAGGTCCTGCGCCATATCTTTGTAACCGCGATCACCAACGCCAAAGTAGAGATAGCCGTTCTTATCAAATGTAATACGGGAGCCGAAATGCCGCCCCCCTTTCAAATAGTGTTCGGGCTTTGCCTCAAACAAAGTTTGCCCATTCGTCCATATCGGCTCTTCGGAGGCTCCGCCTATCTTACCCCTAACCAGTTTTGTCATCAGCAAGTCAGGATCGGACTCACTTGTATGGGCGAAGCTAAGATATACCCAGCCATTTGTAGCGTAGTCGGGGTCGACCGCCACATCGAGTAACCCGCCTTGCCCTACATTTGCGGACGCCGGCACGCCTTTAACCTCGACACGATTGTCTGGTGACACTAACCAGAGCTTTCCAGTTTTTTCCGTCACTAATGCTGTGACAGGGCCAATAAAGTGGATGCCCCAGGGCTCTTCGAGATTATCGGCCCACGTCTCAATTTGAACTTGGTCTTGGACGGACGGCACGGAATCTGTCGGTGGCGTAGATTTCCCATCGCCGCCACGCCGAATGTAAGCCACAAGGTCAGAAACTTGGTCGTTTTGAAGGACATTCCCAAAAGCAGGCATCCCGACGTCTTCGATCCCCGCATTTATAACGGACCGAATATCATCATCCGTCCCGCCATACTCCCAATTAGAATCCGCCATGGATGGCGCCTGGCCGCCCGACAAGTTAGCACCGTGGCAGCTCGCACAATAATCAGAATAAATCGCCCGGCCGCGGTCCGCCGCAAGACCTATTTCAGTTTTTTGCTCTACAGCCCCTTGGCAAGCTGCAAACAGGCAGGTGGTCAAAAATAAAACACGTGTCATATTCGGAAATCCTTAAACTTGGAGCTCGCTGTACTGCAGAACAAAGCGAGTCAAATGCGGCTCTCTAGGCAAACTACAAAGCTCCTGCTTGCAATTTGTCTGCCGCATAATTAGCAGCTCGCGCTGTGAATGCCATATAGGTCAGAGACGGATTTTGGCAGGCGGATGAAGCCATGAAAGACCCATCCGTGATAAATAGATTGGGCACGTCATGAGCCTGACACCAACCATTGAGGACTGACGTATTCCGGTCGCGCCCCATGCGCGCGGTACCCATTTCATGAACACGGTTGCCCATTGCGGTGATATGGCCTTTGGGTGCCTTAATGTCCGTAAATCCTGCTTCCTCAAGCATAGCTATTGCATCCTTGCGGGCTTCTTCAATTATAATCCTTTCGTTCTCTCCCATAGTGGTATGGAATTGGGCGACAGGAAGTCCCCATTTATCTTTTTTCGTTGGATGTAACTCAACTCTATTATCAGGATTAGGTAAGACTTCGCCAAAGGCATATAAGTTAATTTCCCAGGGGGCTGGGTGTTTGTAGCTTTCTTTAAACTCCCGCCCGATCCCAGGTCGGCGCTTATTGAGCGTATTGACCGGACTCGACCAACCCTGATACCCAAAGCCACGAATATAAGGTTTTCCGTCTTCTGTTATATTTCCGTAGCGCGGAATATATATGCCGCAGGGACGCCTTCCATAGCTGGTCAGATGCGCAAATTTATTGAGCCTACCGGTGATTCCAGCCCCAGTTACGTGGTCCATTAGATTGCGTCCAACTTGATCTGATCTGTTGGCAAGTCCGCTAGGAAAACTCTCCGACTTTGATTGAAGAAGGATCATGGCCGACCCGACGGTTGAGGCATTCAAAAAGATAAGTTTAGCCGTGTAGCGCGATGTGTTCTTAGTTATTTTATCAATCACGTGAACTGCAGATACCCGTTTCTTCGCGGCGTTATATTCAATGGAATGCACAATCGCATTATTAATAAGGGTAAGGTTTCCGGTACGCTGCGCTGCTGGTAGTGTTGCGTTTACAGATGAAAAATAGGCTTTGAAACTACAGCCCTCATGACATTGATTTCGCGCTTGGCAGGGTGCACGGCCTAACGACATTTGCTCTTCAGTTGGCTGGGTCAGATTGGCCGTACGGGTGTGTATCACGGTGCGCCCCGGAAAATTAGCCTTTACGCTTTCACGTAAATGTTTTTCCGTATCCGTCAGCGCAAAGGGCGGCTGAAACACACCGTCCGGCAATTGAGGTAGTCCCTCATTCTGTCCGGCAATCCCAACAAATTTTTCAACTTTGTCGTACCAAGGCGCAATGTCTTTATACCGAACAGGCCAGTCAACGCCATGTCCATCTTTCTTATTCTCTTCAAAGTCCTGCGGACCGAGCCGGAGGGCGACGCGTGACCACAGAACAGACCTTCCGCCACTATGATAGCCCCTCACCCATTGAAATTTTGAATCATCTGCCTCTTCATATGGGTGTTCACTGTCCTTCACAAAAAACTGCTTACTAGCCCAGTTCATGGCCCAGCCTGCCGCCTTGTTCTGGACAGCATAATGTTCTTCGAGTTCGTCCTGTGGAATTCTTCCAAGATTGGGCCGCTCCCAGATTGGCACGGTGTCGTTGTAGTCTTCAGCCGGAACCACGTTTTTACCGCGCTCCAAGACGAGGACTTTCAGCCCCCGCTCAGTGAGCTCTTTCGCGGCGTATCCTCCGCTCATTCCAGACCCAATGACTATCGCATCAAAATTAGACATTGCACTCTCTTGCTATAGTGTGTCGATTGGAACTGCTGGATCCCAATATCCTGGGACAGGATTGCGGTGATAGGTTTCGGATCCAGCTTCTGAGGCGGCATAAGCAACTTCAATGAGTTGCTTCAAACCTTGATAAGCAAAGTGGGCATGTTCATCACTAAAAGCAGCCGTATCAAATACATTCAATCCAGCTTCAGCAACACTGTATTCAGCGTCAATAAAATTGCCTCCGCTGTTTGCATCAAGTCCTGTTTTAATGTCAGCTAAGTCTCTGCGATGATTACTTTGAGTCTCAGAATTAGCCCATTGATCCATGAGGCTATCCAATATGGCCGGAACGCCTGCATCGAGGGCTCCAGGAGTTTCCGTTCTTGGAAGTATTAAATCGCAAAGCCGCGTCACAAGTACAAAATCAGCCGCGGAGTAAAAAAGAGGACCGCTATTAGCGATATTGGTCGGCTTTATGTTTGGCTCGCTTTTGCAAGACGCTAAAAGTGCGTTCCCGCCTACTAAGGAAATTGCCCCGAAGATAAATTGCCGCCTGTCCGCTGTCATTGCTTTAACTTGACTCGATTCAAGAGTTTTATGTTGCGGAACTCGATTGGATGACTTTCAGCTTGCAAGGCAACATAGCCTGACGAAAGCGTGGGCTTTTTCTGCACTAGAGCTTGAGCATCTTTATCCAATTGGTCTAATTGGGGTTCAGATAATTCGAATGCGAGTTCGTCATTGATATAAAGCTTCACAACACCATTGCCCTGAACATCAGCCATAAATCGCACCCATTCACCCGCTCTAGGCGCCGTGACTTTTGAATTGATACAGTGATCTGTAACCAGCGCTCCATCAATCAAGATGTGTGTTCCAGGTGTGCAGACATTAGCTGTTGTGCGGCCGGGTAAGTGTTTTGACGCCGCAAGAAATTGAGCCTCAATGGCCACAGGGAATAGTTGAGTTACACCCATACTCGAGGGCTTTTGCGCATGTATCATGAGTCCGCTATTGAGGTGTGCCCAACCTGGCCCACCCAGTGCCTGCTCCCCGACAAAGCGGTAATCGAGTTTTATTTTATAGCTGGAGAGTTCAGTCTTATAGAATAGATGGCCAAATTTACTGTCGAATGCCGTGTACTGGTCATAGCTAACAGACAGTATTCCACCCTTGGCCCTAAATGTTCGTTTCTCATCATTCCCGAGGGCTTCGCCTGACATTTTTGGCGTCCAGCCGGTTAAAGTTTCGCCGTCGAAAATTTCCTGCCAATCCGAGCTGTGTGCATTTTTATAATTACAGCTAGCAATTGTTGATAGGCAAGTGCCAACACAAGCTGCCTTTAAGCATCGAAACAGCCTTCTTTTATGCTTATCGAAAGTCCAAAGCTGATTGACGACAATTCTCCACAAAAGCCCCTAATTGCTAGGGTGTTTCCAGATTGTTTATTGTATACATTTTGATGAACCATGCAACACGTATTTTGAATTCGGTGCAGCTGGAGACCACGGACTCAATGATCGCCAAAACAACTAAAACATTGTCACAGATTAGAAATCCAGAGCTAAAAAGGAATAACTACCGGCGGATTTACGCGTCGAGAGGTGCTGCTAGATCAGGTGCCTTTGTGTCCTTTGACACCTACTGTTCTGGAACTGAAGACGTCTATGTTCGATTACTAAAACGGTTCAAACGAACTTACCAGCCCATGAACAATAGTCGCTAGCGACCAACCCGCCAATAAAATGGGCATAATACTCTGGCGTGGAAACGGCCAGCTAAAAGACCTCCGAGAACTATGGAAGGCAGTAAAAGAGCTATCATTAAGTTTCTTGAAAAATCCAACAAATTGTTTACAAAATACAAAATGACGATTGAGATCATTACCCTTTACCGATTTAGCGATCTGCGGAAATATTATGAATAGCGAAGTTGAAACGATACGCACTATTGCGGCTGTCGCAGTTGAAGCCGGAAAGCCCCTTGATATCATGGAGGTTAATCTTGAACTCCCAAAGGCTGGCGAAGTCCTTATTGAGATTAAAGCGACAGGCATTTGTCACACAGATGAGTTTACGAGGTCGGGCGCAAATGATGCGGGCGTGTTCCCTGTAATATTGGGCCATGAGGGTGCTGGCATTGTTTTACAGGTCGGAGAGGGTGTGACGACTTTAAAGCCGGGAGATCACGTAATCCCGCTTTACGCTCCTGAATGTCGCGAATGTTATGCCTGCACATCTGGCAAAACGAATATGTGTACGGCCATCCGCCGAAATCAGGGCAAAGGCCTTCTGCCTGACGGAACGACACGTTTCTCCATGCTAGATGGCACACCCATCTATCATTATATGGGCTGCTCAACATTTGCTAGGCATACGGTGGTTGCAGAAATTTCTCTCGCCAAGGTTCGTAAAGATGCCCCTTTTGATAAAATCTGTTATGTCGGGTGTGGGGTCACCACAGGAATTGGAGCCGTTATCAATACAGCGGCTGTTGAAGTCGGGTCTACAACTGCGGTCTTCGGGCTAGGCGGAATTGGGTTGAACGTTATCCAAGGCCTTCGCATGGCGGGCGCAGATATAATCATCGGTGTTGATCTGAATAATGATAAAAAAGACATCGCAGATCAATTTGGGATGACCCATTTCATCAACCCGACGGAACTAGACGGGCAATCTGTATCTGAGGCTATCATTGAATTGACGAAAACTGAGATAGATGATTGGGGCGGCGTAGATTACTCCTTCGAGTCAACCGGAAACGTGGCTGTCATGAATGAAGCCTTGAAAGCGGCACATCGTGGCTGGGGCGTGTCTATCGTGATTGGCGTACCTCCGTCTGGCCAAAAACTTGCTGCGGAACCAATCCAGCTTTTGACGGGGAGAGTATGGAAGGGTACATCCTTTGGCGGGGTAAAGGGACGTACAGACCTTCCTAAAATCGTCGATTGGTATATGGACGGTAAGATTGAAATCGACTCAATGATTACACACATCATGCCGCTTGAAGATATTAATAAGGCTTTCGATCTGATGCATGCAGGCGAGAGCATCCGCAGCGTGGTGACATTCGAATGACTTTAGAAACGCTATCAGCGATCCGCTCTCATGGCGGCACTCAAATGCAATATCGGCATGTGTCGGCATCAACAAAAACCCCTATGGAGCTATCAGTTTTTGTGCCTGATCATGAAAGCGGTGCAAAACTGCCTGTGATCTGGTTTTTATCTGGACTAACCTGCACACCCTTAAATGTGACGGAAAAAGGCGAGTTTCGTGAGGCCTGCACGCGCCACGGATTTATTTTCATTGCCCCGGACACATCACCGCGTGGTGATGATGTCCCGGACGACCCGGAGGCGGCTCGTGACTTTGGCCTTGCGGCAGGTTTTTACGTCAATGCCACACAAGCCCCATTTTCTGAGCATTATCATATGCGCGATTATATCGAAATTGAACTCCCTGAAGTTATTGGCCGCAATTTACCATATGCAGATATGTCGCGTCAGTCTATTATGGGGCACTCAATGGGAGGACATGGCGCTTTGACTGTCGGCTTACGTAACCCTGAACGTTTTAAAGCGGTGTCGGCTTTTGCGCCTATTAACTCGCCCATCAACTGCCCTTGGGGTCAAAAAGCGATGGCGGGGTATCTCGGGGACGATCAATCGCAATGGGAGGATTATGACGCCTGCACCCTCATCAAAAACGGGGCACGCCTTCCTGACATTTTGGTCGACCAAGGCGCGGCTGATGAGTATATAGAGACGGAGCTGAAACCTGATTTGTTACGTGAAGCATGTGAAACAGCAGGCCAGCCTCTAACATTGCGTATTCATGATGGCTATAATCACGGCTATTACTTTGTGTCCTCATTCATGAAAGACCATATTGATTGGCATGCCGAACGTCTCTTAAGGGGGATTAGCTTGAGCTAATAAACGCCGAATGTTTATTAAATGAATCGGTCTTGGTAGAGCTATTTAACGGCTCTAATTGTATCGATAAATGCTCAAGCTTATGGAGAGCCAAAAGCCCCTTAATGTTCCATTTCTATAACTGCACGGACACGACCACAAAAGCCAGAGTTAGACATACGACCTTAGAAAAACATCTGATTGTTTACGCTCCATAAAAAACAGACAGTTTGTCGTCACTGAATGACCACCAATTGGCATAAAATAACTGCCTAAAACGAAGGCGCATTGTTTACAATTGACATTTTTAACCGTAAAAAGTGCTTCAAGTTAATACTCGAGGACATCATGCAACACCCAAATGCAGTCTTATTAAGGCCTGAAAGCATAGACGCCTTTTACGAGACAAATGGATATGCCTTGCCAATCGAAGTCATGGATGAGCAGGATGCCTATGTTCTACGTCAAGACTTAGAAGCCGCCGAGGCGGAATTAAAGGATGACCCCGAAAAACTGTTGCTTTTTAGATCCTATCCCGATCGACTCTTACCAAGTTTTGATAAGTTAATTAGGAATGAAAAGCTTATTGAGGCCGCCACTTCAGCCTTAGGCCCTAATTTAATGGTTTGGAGTGCAGGCCTATTTATCAAAGAACCACACACGAATAAAATTGTCTCTTGGCATCAAGACCTAACCTATTGGGGCCTCGATGACGCGCAAGAGGCGACCTGTTGGGTTGCGCTCTCTCCCGCTACTCAAGAAAGCGGCTGTATGAGATTTGTTCCCGGAAGCCATAAAAACAGCCTCGCCCCCCATATGGATACCTATTCGGATGAAAATTTGTTATCCCGCGGGCAAGAGTTAGCGGTTAAGGTGGATGAAAAAGACGCCGTGATTGCAGCTTTAAAGCCCGGACAAGCTTCAATGCATCACGGACACACTTTTCATGCGTCAGGGCCAAATAGGACAGATGATCGGCGTATTGGCTTGGCTATACGTTATATCCGGCCAGACATGAAACAGGAAACAGGCGATAAAACTTTGGTCTCAATGGTCAGCGGCATAGATAAATATGGACATTTCAAACTGGCGAACACTCCAAAAGGTCGCCTACATGAAGATGATTTTGAGCTGTGTCGTCAGGATCAAAAAATCAGAGCCAAAATACTCTATTAAACCCTAATCATAATTCAAATAAATCGCGCGTTTTTGTAGGTAATTCTCTATACCATGAACGCCGTCCTCACCACCAATGCCGCTGCGTTTATGGCCTGAGTGATAGCCTTGCACATAACCGACAATTTGCTTGTTGATAAAGACCGTTCCGACTTCAAAATCCTGCATGGCCCGCATCATCGTTGAGATATCTTGCGTGAAGATATAGCAGGACAGCGCATCTTCGCGATCATTCGTAATGGTGACCGCTTCCTCATAATCCTTGACGCGAATGATAGGCAGAACCGGCGCAAAAAGTTCTTCCTTAGCGACAGGCATCTCAGGCGTGACATTCGTCAAAACCGTTGGTGCGTACCAATTGCCTTTCTCAAATTCTACGCCTTTAGGGCGATGACCGCCAATTTCTAGTTTGGCGCCTTGGGCAACGCTGTCTTTCACCATTTGGTCAATACGGACGATACCCTGAGCTGTAACGCTGGGTCCCATATTTACATCCGTCATGGGATCGCCAACCGTCAGAGCCCTTACGCGCTCCAAGACCATTGCCGTGAATTCATCTGCGACTTCTTCTTCTACCAAAATTAGTTCATTACAAATGCAGACCTGCCCGCAATTTGCATAGCGAGACACAACAGCGGCATCAGCCGCCTTTTCCAAATCTGCATCCTTTAGAACCGTAAAAGAAGCCTTCCCGCCCAATTCCAGAATAAGACCTGTCACATTTTCTGCGGCGGACGCATAAATGCCCTGCCCTGCACGTGTACTTCCGGTAACGGAGATTAACCGCGTTATCGGGCTTTTCACTAAATGTGCGCTGACAGCCAAGCCCTTACCGGACACCATGTTAATGACACCTTTGGGCACTCCCGCAGCATGAACCACCTTACAAAATTCTGAAGCGGTTACAGGCGTCGCCTCATGTGCTTTGAGAACCATTGTGTTACCCGTGATTAAGGCCGGTCCAACTTTTCGACCAATTAAGGCTAAGGGATAATTATAAGCGCACATTCCCACGGTGACGCCGAAAGGAACCTTTTGTATAAAGAGTTTTTCATTGGGCGTATCTGAAGGGAATATCTCCCCTTGAATGCGGCGAGCAGCTTGCGCCGCATATGTCATATAATTTAATGTGTCATCAAACTCGCCATAGGCTTCCGGAAGTGTCTTCCCCTGTTCCTTCACCAATAGTTTTGCGAATAAATCCCTTTTGGGTTTCAGGCCTTCGACAATATTCATGATATGCTTGGCGCGTTCAATAGCCGGCAGTGCTTGCCATGCTTTTTGCGCTTTTAATGAGGATTGCAGCGCGCGCTCCGCATCGTCAGCCGTGCAGTTCGGAACAGTGGCCCAAACTTCGTGATTGGCGGGGTTATCGACTTCGAAAATACTGCCATCAGATGATTCAACCCATTCACCATCAATGTAACAAGGATAGTGTTGGATTTTAGAAGATGTCATTTTTAAAGCCTCTTATCTATTTTCACCTATCCACAGCGGGGTCGAGAGCTGATAGTTTTTCACGCTAACTTGGAGAGTATAGCACTGGAAAAAAATCACCTTTCATGGTTTGCCCGTTAGGCACTTTTATATCTGTGCCGCGCAACATCACGTCATCTGTCGCACTCTTAGTTCCATCTGCAAACACATTTAACACCAAGGCGCGGCGGCTACGATCAGATTTATTTTCAAATGACCCATGCAGCATTAAAGGGTGATGGAAACAAGCATGCCCTTTTTTCAACTCCATTGGGACAGGCTTTACTTTCTCCCGCTGCTCCTCAGTGAGCTGTGTAAATATAGCGTCCATCTCACCCCCAAGATTCAGGCGATCTAGCAGGCCCCATTTATGGCTGCCCGGCACATAATTCAAACATCCATTTTCTGTGTTTGAATCGTCCAACCCAATCCAACATGTCAGGTGCTGCATAGGCGCCGTGCGCACCCAATAAGAATAATCTTGGTGCCATGCCACAACGCCGCCAGAATGTGCGGGTTTGCAAAATAATTGATCATGCCAAAACCGGACGGTTTTATCACCAAGAAGTTGGCTGGCAGGTTTTACGAAAGCCGGATTCCATAACGCATCGTGAAAGCCCTTAGTTATGCGCCAATGCCCTAGTGAATGAAATAATACTGTATCAGGGTTCTCGGATTGATTGCTGTGAAATTCGTAAAATAAGTGGTTTCCCGGATGTTCAGGGTCTCTTATTGCTTCGAGCTCTTCGCAAAGAGTATCAACCTGATGCTCATCAAAAATTTTAACATTGGTCACATAGCCATGCTCATGAAAATGGGCGACCTGTTCATCAGTCAGTGCGAACGTCTCATAGTCTGATGCAGAGCTGGCCTTTGGGAAAAGCTCTGAGACAGGGTGATGGAATTGAGCTAAATCTTCAACAATCATGGTTAAATCCTTCCTTGAATAGCAAACTTACCAGAGAGTTATTTTGTTAACAATACACAATATCGCTTTAAGAAAGCCATGGGTAATGTGTATAGCTGTTTCAATTCAGTGCCGGGTCGAGTTTACAGTAGCACTGCACTTTCATATAGATGCCCCAGTCCTGCGATTGACTCCTCTTGACCATCATATACGTCGGCCTTGCCGCCCAGATGTCGAATAGCTTCGGCATAGAACTTTGCGGGCCCCTCGCCGCCAATTACGCTAATAACCGCGCCATCTGCAAATTTAAATCCGCTGGATACATCTGATCCAATCAAGAGACCCAAGAGGTAGGATTGAGCACTCTCTTGACCATCATCACCATTGAGCTGTCGTGAACGTACTGAGAAAAGTAACTGATTAAGACTTTCGCCAGATGCTCCGATGTCTAACCCTCTGTGAAAGGAGGCATTTATTTCAGGAGGATGTAGGGAAATATCGCTGATTAAAACACTATGCGTTGCAAGAATATTAAATAGCTCACCATTTAGACTCGATACAAAATTATCAATTTTGCCGTCTTTAAAATATGCCCATTTCGTATGTGTTCCGGGCAAACATAGAAGGCCATCATTGCCGTGTTTTGATGCCCAGCCCAAAATCTGCACTTCCTCTCCGCGCATCATGTCTGGCAAGCCTGTAAGGCCCTTTTTCGTTTTCACTCCGGGAATGATGGTTATGTCCCCACCAGGAGATGAGAACGCTATCTTTTTTTCTAATAATCTATCCGCATTTGCCGGACATTCGATATATCCCGCTTCCTGCCAGCCAATATTTGACCCGACCATACCGCAAAGCATTGAGGGCAGCGGACCATGAGCTTCCAGCCACGGATTTATTGTCTTGAGAAATACATCGGCAGCATCCGTCGTAAATTTTATTCCAGGCCCATTGACCGAATCAAGGACGGCTCTGTCGCGACATAAGTAAAACCGCGCAGAAGATGTGCCCCAATCCCCTAATATATAACACTCACCCACGCTTTACCTCTATAATGTGTTTATGGACGCACATGACGGAACTTATAGTCATAGCACGTCTTGGATCGCACGTAGAAAATGCGACAAGTGAACTTTGTCTGGACTCAATAGCGCAATACTATATTGTTAACAACAAACAATATTATGAGGTCACAGGATGAGCGCTAAATACTGGGCCAAATTAGTTTTCTGCACAATATTGTTGGCCATTCACTTACCACTCATGAGTTGTCAAAACCAACATAGGCTATCAACACCGATAGTCTTGGAAACGTCTGAGCCGACAATCGTAAACTATACAGTCAAAGGTTCTCTCACCCAAAAAATCATCATTGATGTTGATAATCCGAACCAATATGCAGCCCTTAGTATTTACGCCGATGGCAGCTTGCTCCTCGACAGTTTTAATATTCCAAAGTCAGGCGAGCAAACACTCAATGCTTTAGTCCGCTTCGGAAACGAAGGCGATGTAGAATTGAGATTGCAAGCCCGCGACTCAAACTTCACGATTAAAAATCTAAAATTTGAGAGTGTTCCTGACATCCATATTCTTGAATTTAAAGACGCCTCCACCTCAATCGGTCTCGAAAAAGCCAACTCTATAAAATATGGTGGTCCCACGATTGCTGATATCGATGGCGATGGCGATTATGATTTCATCGTTAATAATCATAATGCCGAAAACACGAAACTCTATTGGAATAATGGAGATGGTACTGTCACGAAGCACACGAAGAATCTCTCACGCTGGTTTATGCATGACGTTCATGGCACAGCGGCCGGAGACTATGATAATGACGGCGATTTAGACATTGTCGTCACACAAGGCGGCGGTAACGGCACAGACCCGTCCAAGGCAAATTTCTACAATAATAATAATGGCAGACTTGTCTTAATGACTGGGGATGTCGGCATTGATCGCGGCGGCAGAGGGCGCGGAGCGAAATGGACAGATATGGATGTCGATGGCGATCTCGATCTCATACTCTTTAACGAAACCAGCTTAGCCGGTGATAAACCACAACATTTTTTCTATGAGAATTTAGGGGACGGCACATTTAATTACAAAAG
>JAHDCL010000003.1:41171-47023 GCA_020629875.1 Hellea sp. | reverse complement strand
GGGAACGGAAATTGGAAGGCTGCCCTTGTTCGAGAAGGCGACGTGTTTTGGGGATTTAACTTCAGCCTATCTGGCGTCTCAACTGTGTCTCCTCAATTCACACCAGAGAATAGGAATGTGGCTGATATATTGCTTCGCAATGATGGGATTCGTTTTACAGACGTCTCTCAATCTTGGAACATTCCTTCGGGTGGAAATGCGTTAGGCGTGACGATGGGGGACTTTAATAACGATAGCCATCAAGACCTGTTTGTCTATCGCTGGGGTTATATTGGGTCACGCATTTCCGATTACATGCTTCTCAATACTGGAGATGGACGCTTTGAAACCGTCACAATGCACGGTGCCAATGATGTTGGAGGGCCTGGCAGCGGCGATATGGGTCAAGCCTTTGACTTTGATCTTGATGGCGACCTTGATTTGCTAAATGGGAGTGAAGGTGGTGAGTGGTATTATTATGATAATGCAAAGCCCGGAAATGGCCATTACGCTCTAGTAAGAGTCGGATATGCACCAGAGTCAAATGTCGATGCCATTGCAGCAGAAGTCATTCTTAAAACTAAGGGCAATGAATACCGCAAGCGCGTGGGATCAGCAGGGTCTGTGTTTTCTCAAAGTTTACTTAATATCGTTCATTTTGGATTGGGCGAAGAGGAAGACATAGAACGCATTCAGGTACGCTGGAGAACCGGCGAAGTCACGACTTTTGAAAATGTGAAAGCGAATGCCTTATATGACACAGACCGTGTCAGTCCAAAGTCTGTAACCATCACTTCACCTGCCACGGATATTAGACAAGGGAGCGGCATTCAACTAATGGCAAACCTAACACCCATCAATGCTGACAATACCCTTATCTGGTCGTCTAGTGATGATACGGCGTTGAGCGTAGATGAAAATGGCTATGTTAAAGCCGTGGGTGAGGTCGGGAAAACAATCACCATTACAGCAAAAGCGGCTAACTCAAATATCGCTTCTTCATTAAAGTTTCACATCACAGAGTGGGCGCCCATCCCTGTTGAAACACTCACCTTATCCACTCACCAAAGCCAGGTTATTGAAGGCCAAAGTCTGTCTTTGAATGCAATAACTCAGCCAGCCTCTGCGGATAATCCTGATCTTAAATGGAGCAGCAGCAATCCCAAAGTCGCATCCGTGGACAGTCTGGGAAATATCAGCGCCATGGCCCCTGGAAAAACAACAATCACAGTCAAATCCGAGAGTAACCCCGCGCTTTCAGAAACGGCCGAAATTACGGTCGCTCCATTTATTGAGCCTTATATTAAAATCACCAATGCGACTGAGATTGCTAATAAAAGCTTCGCTTTAGGAGACAGCATAACGCTCAACGTGGAATATCATGCAGGCACAGGCAACAAGGTTATCGCGTCCGACCAAGGTGGCATTAGTTTCTGGCTGCGCCACTTTAAATATAAATGGATACCTGAAAAAGACATAATCTTGAAGGATGGTACGGCTATTGGAACAGTGTCCGGAAAGACATCAATGACGTTCAAACTCACAGATATGACTCCAACAGCGCAACTGCCACCAGAACACTTCTATTACCTCAGAGCCTCATTCGCCGGAAGTGACGGGAGTCTCCATGAGGAAGCCATATATCCGATAAATATCATTAAATAAGATACTTTACCTCCAGCTTTCTGATGTAATCTAGTCTGGAATAATACGAACGCCACCCAAGTCAGCGCTTGAAGCAAATTTGGAGTAAAGCTTCAGAGCCTTAGAAATTTTTCTTGGGCGCTCTGTGGCAGGTTTGTATCCTATACCACTTTCAGCTAGTTGTCTGCGTTGAAGGAGTTCGTCCTCGCTAACACTCAACTCAATTTTGCGATTGGGAATATCAATTTTTATCTTATCACCATCTTGAATCAAAGCAATCGCGCCACCAGCAGCTGCCTCTGGCGAAATATGCCCGATAGACAGCCCCGAAGTGGCCCCTGAAAATCTTCCATCCGTAATGAGGGCGCAATGCTCAGCAAGCTGCATCCCTTTAAGCATGGTTGTCGGCATGAGCATCTCTTGCATACCGGGGCCACCCTTTGGTCCTTCATAACGTATAACGACAACATCTCCCTTAGAAACTTTGCGCGATCCTATGGCTTTAATTGCTGAATCCTGGCTATCAAAAACTCTCGCGACCCCTTGGAATTTAAGCATCTCAGGCTTAACGGACCCCGTTTTTACAATACATCCATTCTCAGCAATGTTCCCGAAAAGGACGGCAAGACCGCCTTCTTGGCTATGAGCAAATTCGACCGATCTCAAGCATCCATTCTCTCTATCTAGATCAAGGTCTCCTTTGCAATTATGGGAATAAGCTTGCGCGCCTTTGACGCCAGATGCATCCGCACGATAAAACTCTTTTACATACTCGACGCGGGTTTCCATCACATCCCAGTGACTTAACACATCTGCTAAAGTGCCTTTTGGATTTGCTAAGTGTGGTACCGTAACATTAAGCAAACCAGCTCTATTGAGCTCCCCTAATATCGCTATTACGCCACCTGCCTTATGGACGTCCTCCATAAAGTAATTCGACGTAGCAGGAGCAACTTTGCAAAGATACGGAACCTTTCGTGATAATGTATCGATGTCTCTCATCGTGAATTCGACGCCGGCCTCATACGCAATAGCCAACAAATGAAGAATAGTGTTAGTCGACCCCCCCATTGCAATATCCATAGTCATGGCATTTAGAAATGACTCCTTTGTCGCAATATTTCTGGGCAATACATTGTGATTGCCACGCTCATAAAACTGTTTTGTCATATCCACAATTTGTTGACCCGCAGTTTGGAATAAATCCATTCGAAGCTTGTGAGTGGCAAGCATTGAGCCATTTCCGGGAAGAGCCAACCCAAGAGCCTCAGCAAGACAATTCATCGAATTTGCCGTAAACATTCCCGAGCATGACCCGCAAGTAGGGCAAGCGTTATCCTCAACTTCATTCTGCGCAGCTCCCAAATGATTTGAATTGGTCACTGTCACAAATGAATCCGATAAGTCTAGTCGGTGCGATTTGCCATCAACTTGAACTCTACCGGCTTCCATAGGCCCGCCAGAGACAAAAATGGCAGGAATATTAAGCCGCATGGCGGCAATTAACATACCTGGCGTGATTTTGTCACAATTAGAAATGCAAATCATCGCGTCAGCGCAATGTGCATTCGCCATGTATTCTATTGAATCAGCAATTAGTTCGCGGCTCGGAAGTGAATAAAGCATTCCATCATGCCCCATAGCTATTCCGTCATCCACAGCAATTGTGTTAAACTCTCTTGGAATTCCACCAGACTGCCAAATCGCATCAGAGACGATGCGTCCAACCCCGTTAAGGTGAACGTGACCGGGCACAAATTCCGTAAAGGAGTTTGCAATCGCAATGATTGGCTTTCCAAAGTCCGTATTTTTCACCCCAGTGGCGCGGAACAATGAACGCGCAGCTGCGGCCATCTTTCCTTGAGTGACCGTATTAGAGCGATATGTCATTTTAGTCCTAATTTGAATAATTTAATATGAAATAAGAGATAGTTATCTCTTGAAGCCAATTTGAAGACCCTTGATAGAGTCTATTTTCCATAGCGATAAGGATAGAGGTTAGTGTTGAACTCTGTCGCGGCTTCAATCAACTCCGGATACGGAATATCCGCCACGTTGACGAAACCGATATTCGCATTTTCTCCGTCATAGGTTCGCCCGGTTAGGGGTTCGTCCATATATTGAAACCAATGGGCACCCACGAAATAGGGGTTATCAACTACACTCTTCATATAGGTTTTATAAGCTTGGACGCGATCCGCCTCATCATAAGCACTGACAATTCCAGGACTATACAACCCCGATGATTTTGTCGTTCCAATGTGGAATTCGCCAATGACAGTAGGGAGATCAATCTCCTCTAAAAAAGCCCAATGGTGAGGCTGAACACCATCTTCATATATATTGAAACTCAAAACATCCGAATATTTTACGGAAGCTTTTATAATCTCGGGCGGCATACCCCAATTAGCCATCCGCGCACCCATATAGAGGTGATCCGGTAGATAGTCTTCCAGAACATCAGTGACGACCTTAAAGTACTGCTCCCCAAGCATTTCAAGCATTTTTGACAAATCCTTAACCTGCGCGTCAGAGTAAGTATCGAACGTTACTCCGACCTCAAATTCGCTCCAACTTGTCACTTTGGAATTCCAAGCGAAGTTAAGGTTTTCGACGCTTTTATATTTAGCTTTAAGATGGTCTGTGAAAGCTCTCTTAGCGGGACTCTCAGCAGCACTCTTTGATAGAGCATCAGTGATAACGCCGTAACGCGCCTCCACACTGCCCTCTAATTCTCCCCAAGCTTTTTCATTATCAACGAAGATCCCAATACACCAAGGAGACGCTTTCACCTCCTCGGCTATTACGCTGATAGTTGCGACTGCACGCTCTCGAAATACGGGGTCATAAAAATCTGGCATGGGACTCCACCGCTCATTTAAAGGTTGGAGGGTTTTGAAATCACCAATTATCCACCCGTTGGCGAAGTAAGGCACCTGTTCATTCGGATAGAATGCTGGATCCACCCAGTTACCAAAAGACGTAAACCCCCAAGCATTCATGCGATCTAGGGTCACCTGCTCCCATTTACGGAGATAGGATTGTGGAGACGTCTCGCCATAGCGCCGTTCTAGATTGGCCCTGTAGAAACTGTATGTCTCTCCATGCGGAATAGGACCGACATGCGTGGAGCGGCGATAAGAATAGTGGTCGGCTAGAGGATCATCATAAGACGGCAACCACTCAAACATGTCATGGCGCATTTTGTTGGTTACGTAGCGCGTTTTACGAACGGCGTCAGGCACTCTCACCAACCCAATAGAGTCTTCAGGTGTAACCTCATCAGCGCGTATGACACGGATGGAGTCATCCTTATAGTCTATTCCTGTCAGTGTTGTCATATTCGCCATGCGAACATTGGCAGGACCGTGGGAAAAGAACAAATAGCCTTCTGGGTCAACCATCCACCATTTACCCTCAACTTTTTCAACGCGGAAAAACCCAGTCGCTTCAAGCTTAGGGCCATCTTTGTAACCCCCAAATCGCGAGCGATCCGCGATACCTTTGTTCGCTGCCAATCCGGCAAGCTCTGCCTCTGCCACTCTACGAAGCTCAGCTTCTGAGTTGACCTTCAGCGGAAAATCGACTTTTGCATTTTGTCCAAATTTATCGCTAATACTTTTTAGCCAAGAACCATCACGTGGAGGGTTGGGCCGCAAGCGAATATTTTCAACCGTAATCGCTCTATCTTCAAGCAAACCGACCGTAAAAAACTCGAACTTTGCGATTTCATTGGGATTTATAGAATCCTTTTTTTTGGAGCGCCAATCCATTTGCAACTCATCCGTTTCCCAAACAGGCGGAATCCCCCACAAGCCTACAATTTTGCGTGCTTCAGGCCCCGTAATCGGAAAGAAAACAGTCCCGTCAAAACTCGCTGGCAGGCTCAAAGACCTTTGCTCTCTGTTTCCGTCGCTATCCTCTAAGGCAATATAGAACTGAGTTGAACTCTGAGATAAGTTCTTCACATCAAGGGCTATGTTATGGTCTTGATGAGCCGTTAAATCCCACGGCTTATCAGGTGTAATTAGAATGTTATCCGTATTCACATGCGACGAAAATAAGAGTTTTAGGGCTTTCCCCCCTTCAGATGAACCTACGAATGAAACAGCCTCACTTCGTTCGGGAGCAATCCAATCAACATGCAAAGCATTGTTGAAATCTACAAGGGTGGAATGACCGCCAATGGTCTCGGAAGCATTCACGGCATCATCGACTTGAGTCTGTCC
>JAHDCL010000003.1:14783-41071 GCA_020629875.1 Hellea sp. | reverse complement strand
AGCTGTGACTCTCTAAAAGCCGCTGAGCGTAACACCTTGACGAAGGTATCATCCTTACAAACAGGCTTAACGGGTGACATGCCGTGGCTTGGCAAACACTTCTGGGCCAACAGACTTCAAGACTGGCAGCTAAGAGACGGCATTATTGAGTGCCGAAATGACGAGACAAATTCACACGGCCGGACCGTTCATATACTCACACGCGATTTAAACACAAAACCCAAACCGGCTCGATTGCGCGCGACCCTTCACAAGCTTTCAAGCGACGGAACAGGTTTTGGCGGATTTCTCATTGGCGCAGGCGGCGGTGAATTGGATTATCGTAGCGCCGCTCTCATTCATTACGCTGGCGGCGAAAACGGAGGCTTGCTCGCCTGTATCGATCACGCGGGAAAATTAAGCCTTCGTGATTTCAGTGACAGCAGTAAACCGCTGGCCTTTGATGAATATGTACTGGACCAAGAGGAACAAAATAAAGGGCTCGCAGCCTTTAAAGATGGTCTTACTAACATCACTTTGGACTGCAATATCGACCCCGTCGGAGATGACCGTTTCGACATTCGCCTAATCGCCTATGACGCGGACACAGGCGAAGAATTGTCTTTCATCGTAAAAACAGGGCTTTCAGGGTTAAACCTCAGAGGCAACATTGCCTTAGCCTCCTCACCGTCAGGCGAGACAGGAGCGCGATTTGGATTTTCTGATATTCAAACGGGTGGAGATAAAATCTCTTTACACCCCGAACGCGCCCTCGGCCCCGTCATGGGCTGCCTTCACAGTCTTAATCGCCGCACACTCAAACTTACTGCGCAATTCATGCCTGTTGAAGGGAGCGACTGGCAAGACGCTAGATTAGATTACAAATTACCTGAGAGCGACCAGTGGGTTGCTGGACCAATGGCAAATATTGGCGATGGTTATACTGCTCTTTTCAGAGTCGAAGGCTGGGACTCAAATCACGATAAAGACTATCGCATCGTCTTGCCGTCAAACCCAGATGAAAGTCTATTTGAAGGCCAAATCGCCCGCGACCCCGGAAATGACCAACCCCTAAAGATCGCTCTGCACTCTTGCCTACTACCGACAAGTCGCCCCATAGACCGACCGACCTTCGAACCGCAAAGTACATTAGAAGAAAATTACGGCCGATATTCACAGAAGAGCCTTCTATTTCCACATAAAGAGCTAGTCGGAAACTGTGATGCTCACGACCCTGACCTGTATGTCTTTTTGGGCGATCAATATTATGAAACCTTCCCCACCCGCTATGGCCGCTCAGGACCGGACAAAAAGCTTGATACGCTCTATCGTTGGTATCTTTGGTTTTGGACATTCAGAGACAGCCTGCGCACACGCCCCTGTATAGTTCTGGCGGACGACCATGACATTTTGCAAGGCAACGTTTGGGGTAACGGAGGAGACGACTCTCTGGGCCCAAAGGAAGAGGATGGCGGTTATAAATATGATCTAGATTTGGTGCGGATGGTCTATCGCATGCAGTGTGGACATAATCCCGACAGCTACGATCCTACGCCCATTTTACACGACATTCCTGTTAGCTACGGAAACTTCGTCTATGGCGGAACAAACTTTGCTTTCATCGAAGACCGTAAATGGAAAACACCGCCTAATGCAAATAAGGATGTCCCTCTCACAGAGACCACGGGTAATTTATTGGGCGCGCGTCAAGAAGCCTTCTTAAAAGCCTGGAAGGACATGGAGCCTGGCTTGCCTAAAGTATGTTTGACGGCTTCGATATGGGGATCTCCGCAAACTGATACGGAACTCAATCCTTTAGTAGATTATGACGCCAATGGTTATCCGCCGGACGGGCGGACACGGGCTGTAAAACTCCTCAGTGAAGCTAACGCTGTCGCCATCGCGGGTGACCAACACCTTGGTATGGTGGCACGTCAAGGGGTGAATGACTTCGAAGATGGCCCCGTGTTCTTTGCTGGACCTGCAGGTGCCGCGTTTTGGCAAAGATGGTTTGAGGGACAAGATAGGCTCGAGAACCAATATAAGAGCAATAAAGACTCGGGTAATTTTGTAGACTGCTTTGGCAATAAAATGCGTGTTCTTGCTGTCGCAAACCCCAAAATGACTCATGCTGAGTTTATAGAATCCAAGGATTCATGGGGCTATTTCGTCGGTGACTATGATCTCAAGAGTGAAGGTTATGGCATTGTGAAAGTTGACCACTCTAAAAAGTCTTATGTTTTCGAATGTTGGCCGTGGGATGCGGCGCCCTCGCGAGATAAGCAATTTTATGGGTGGCCTATATCCGTTCCGTTTGACAAAGCCGGGAAAGCCTAGCTTTTGAGTTGCAGGGCATCCCATGCCCTCACGAATTCAAGCGCGCTTTTGTGAATAGCCTCTAGCGACTTACCGGGTGCGTAAAGCGCTGATCCTATACCAAAGCCATTAACGCCGACCTTGGTATAATCGCTCATGTTATCTGCGTTTACGCCGCCCACCGCATAAATTTGTGTCTCTTTCGGAAGGGTCGCACGCAAAGCCTTAATCCCAGACGGCCCTATTGTGCTTGCTGGAAATATTTTCAGAACGTCCGCTCCTGCTTTAAGCGCCGAGAAACATTCAGTTGGCGTTTGACAGCCAGGATAGGATTTCATGTTCAGCCCTTTCGTTTGGCGAATAACTTCAGGGTCCATATTTGGAGAAATAATAAGTTGCCCGCCGACATCAAAAATTGCTTCAACATCATCACGCTCGGTCACTGTACCTGCGCCTATATCGGCCTTAGAACCCGCTGCGACCGCCATGCGCTTGATAGATTCTAGGGGATGTGGGGAATTCATTGTAACCTCTAAAATCGCAATGCCAGCCTCAATGATTGAGTCCGCTACATCAGCCACTTCGTCAGGCTGAACACCTCTCAAGATGGCGACTAAAGGTCTATGGTGGATCTTGCTGTTCATATTCTATCTCGTTTCTGGCAGCCAGAGGCTTAGAAACTCAAACCCAGTGTTTTCGTTTCTACCCGTAGCAATGTATCGTGCGCGGTAATAAATAGGGTTGAGCCCTTTTCTCCAAAGGTACAATTGGCTGTGGCTTTTCCAGTTGCAATTCGCCCTAATAATTTTCCTTCCGGTGAGAGAATAGCAACTCCTCCTGCAATCGTCGCAAAAAGATTACCTTTGACATCCACTGTCATCCCATCCGGCAAGCCCGGATCCCCCGCATTACAGAAGTCGATGCTATTATAGAAAACATCGCCCTCCCCGATATAACCCATTGCATCAACGGGAAAGCGTTTAATAATCGGGAAAGCTCGATCTGATTGGGAGACATATAAAAAACGTTCATCAGGCGAAAAGTTCAGCCCGTTGGGGAAACTCATATCTTTCACTTCAAGAGATGTAATGCCCTTATTATCATGTCGGTAAACACCTCTGAAAGGCTGTTTCATACCCGTGAAATTGCCTTGGTCTTTCAGGCCAAAAGGCGGATCCGTAAAATAGACATGCCCTTTGGACGAACGGATGACATCATTGGGACTATTGAACGGAAGGCCATTGAACGAACACGCCAGAGGGTCACGCTGACCTGATGAGAGGTGTATGACATCGATTGACCGTGCATCTTGGTTACAAATAATGAGCTTATCATCTTCAGTAACCCACAAGCCATTTGTGCCGGGCATTGCGTCTTCATCAGTTTGATATGGCTCGCGCCCTCCGGGCTGCAAGAAAATCTGTAGGCCATTCTCTTTGTCCCAGTTGTGAATTCGGTTTTTAGGGATATCAGAGAAATATAACTTTTGTCGGTGCGGGTCCCAAGCGGGGCCTTCTGTCCAGGCAAACCCGTCAGCAATCACCTCTATGGCTGTATCCAGGTCCAGCAAATCTTGCAGAGACTCATCGAAAACCTCTATACAGCCAATATCGGGAAATGACTCATTATCATTCACAGACACGCATCAAACTCCTCACCATGACTTCATGAGCATCATCTATAGACATTCTAAAGTATTTTCACAATGTAGATTGTTGACATTATTGAAATTTAAGCGGAAACATAAGACAATAAGAATTAGGGGAAAGATGGCCGTTGGCTGAACCGCGCCGCGCCATCAACAAGGACGAACAGTATGGTCATTTCACAACGCCGAGCAATCATCAGCGCCATCATCGTCGCATTAGGCGGACTTATTTTCGGATTGGACGCCGCTCTGATTTCAGGCGGCATTCGTTCATTCTCAACAGAGTTCGGGCTCAATGATTGGCAGTCTAGCAGTATTGTCAGCGCACCCGGATGGGGTGTTTTGATCGCACTGATCGTCACTGGAGTTGTCTGCGATAAAATAGGCAGAAAAAACACTTTACTTGTTATTGCTGCTTTATACCTTGTTTCAGCGATAGCCTCAGTCGCAGCAACCAGTTTTTGGTCACTTTTTTGGGCGCGCTTTATTGGCGGCATGGCATTTACATCTCTTTCGGTAGCTTCAATGTACATTGGTGAAATATCTCCGCCAAAGTTGCGCGGTAAACTTGTCTCCATTCTTCAACTAACAATAGTCATAGGCCTCTCTGCAGCATTCTTCATAAGTTACGGAATTAATCATCTATCTAACTCGGGCGCTGATTGGGTTTCCAATATCGGAATGGATAAGAGTATCTGGCGCTGGATGCTTGGAGCTGAAATTATACCAGCTCTATTGTGGCTCATATTTTTACTCTTCATCCCCAAAAGCCCACGTTGGCTGATGGCTAGCGGTAAAAGACAACTCGCTTGGCAATCCCTAGGAAAATTAACTGGTAGAAAGTGGGAGAATGAAAATGATGTTCCTACCGAAATCATCTCTGATTACGGCTTGGACAAATTACATGATGCTAGTTTAGGCTTATTGGCATCACTTAAAGAGCTTTTTTCACCTGCCTTGAGACTCGCTTTGATTGTCGGCATTGTTGTAGCAATTACCCAGCCTATCACAGGCATGAATGCTATTACCTTCTACGCACCAATTGTTTTCGAGCAACTAGGCGGGGGTACGGAAACGGCTTTGGCGCAAACCATTATTGTTGGTGTGTTGAGTGTTATCGCAACACTTATATCACTTTTCTTTATTGATAGAATTGGAAGACGCCCTATGTTTTTGGGCGGCTTAGCCATAGCTGCTATCTTTCTACTAATGAGTTGGTATGGATTTAGCCAAGCTCAATATAAAATCACAATGGAGCAAATCGCGACATTATCTGGTACATTCGATGCATCAACTCTTAAACCCATGGCTGGCGTCGTCTATGATAGTGATGTTGCCTTCAAAGCCGACCTAGTCAAAAATCTTGGGTTTGATGCCGCGCGAGCTAATGAGGGGGCAATCCTCAAAGAAGCGGTTTCTATAAATAGCACTTTAATTTTTGTCAGCATTCTTGGCTTCATCGCTGCATATCAGGGTACAATTGGACCAATTTTATGGGTTCTTTTCTCGGAGATATTTCCAACACGCGTACGCGGGCTTGCCATTACGATTTGCGCATTCATTACCAGTACGTTTAGTGTTTTAGTGCAACAATTTTTCTCGTGGCAACTTGCAGAATGGGGAGCAGGGAACATATTTTTGTTCTACGGAGTTTGCGTCTTAATTTGCCTCGCGCTTAATTACTTCTTACTGCCTGAAACGAAAAATAAAACAATCGAGGAGATTGAGGCCGGCTTTATTAAAGCCTAATTTTCTCCCCTCTTAAACCAACAGCAAGGTCGAACATGCTCAAAAATAAGATTGTCATTGTAACAGGCGGCTGCTCTGGCATTGGGTGGGGTATTAGCCAAGCTGCAACCGCAGTCGGAGCCACGGTCATTGCTTGCCAACGGAGCCTGAACGGTCAGGACCGGATTGATACGCTTGTCTCGAAGGGCTTTGAAGCCGAATTCATTCAATGTGACATTTCCAAACCCGATCAGATTGCGCGATTCATTGAAGACGTCATTGCGAAACATGGACGCATTGATGCTCTCGTAAACAATGCAGGCGTGACAATTGAAGGCGACTTCTTTGACTTCCCCTTGGAAAAGCTTGAGACGCTTTGGGTAACAAATCAACGCTCGACATTTTTACTCAGCCAAGCTGCCGCTCATCATATGCGTAAAGCTGGCAAGGGAAATATTTTAAACATTTCCTCAAACCATTCCCATGCAAGTGTTCCGGGTTACGAGATGTATGCCGCAACGAAAGGGGCAATAAGCGCAATGGCGCGCGCCATGTCCTGGAGCCTAGGTCCGCACGGCATTCGCGTAAACACACTCTCGCCAGGACTTACGATGACAGAAGCTGTTCAAGACGTGGCTGATAATAATCCAACCCTTGCCAAAGCTTTTCGTGAACTTCATGCTACGAAAGAAGTCAGCACTGTTGAAGATATCGCCAATATTGCAGTTTTTCTGATATCGGATCTCGCCAAGGCTATTACAGGACAAGAAATTATTGCAGACCAAGGCGTCGCCGCGCAGCTTTGCCCCACGGATCAATTAAAATAATGCATAAACAGGCGGAAAGCATAATATGATTATTTCAAATATTATCCCCTACCCCGTTTGGTGTGGCCACAGAAATTTACTCGTTGTCAAAGTAGAAACGGAGTGCGGGCTTTACGGATGGGGTGAGGCAGGGCTTTCCAGCCGAGAACTGGCTGTGGTTGGGGCCGTTGAGCATTTTCGTGAATTCCTCATTGGCAAAAACGCGTCGAATATCGAAGCGATATGGCAAGAATTATATCGTGGGCAATATTTCGAAGGCGGCCGTGTTATAACCGCCGCAATATCAGCCATCGACATCGCATTATGGGATATTGCCGGGAAAAGATTCCAGGTCCCTGTTTATGAACTATTAGGCGGCAAATACCGCAATGAAATTCCCTGCTTTGCAACATCGGTCGCAAGAATGGATGAAACGCTGGCTGAAGATGTTCTCCGTCTCGCAAAAGAAGGATGGCGAGTGATTCGAGCAACAAATGGGGACGGCCCCAATCACGACGGAACATATGACGCGCGCAGCAATTTGGCTTTAGCTGCAGAAGCCTTGGCGGATACTCGGTCACAATTAGATAGCGAGATCGTTCTTGGAATAGACATGCATCACAGATTGAGCGTGGCAGAGGCTGCGTCGTTTTGTCAAAAGATGCCACAAGGCACGATTGATTTCCTGGAGGAACCTATTCGCCAAGAGACCCCAGAAGCCTATCAGGCCTTAAGACGAATGACCGACGTTCCATTTGCCATAGGGGAAGAATGGTCAAGTAAATGGCAAGCCCGTCCATATATTGAACAAGGCCTAACGAGTTTTGCACGTATAGATGTTTGTAATATTGGAGGCCTGACAGAAGCCAAAAAAGTAGCTGCAATGGCCGAGGTTCATTATATCGACGTCATGCCTCACGACCCTTTAGGCCCCATCTGTACGGCTGTTACAAATCATCTTTGCACTGCTATCCCAAATCTAGCGTGGACAGAGATCGCAAATTACTCCCCGGATAAAACAGATCATGACCGGCTTTTTGAAGGGAGACCCGTCGATAAAAATGGCATTTTTCCGATCCCCGATAGTGTCGGGATCGGCGTCGAAGCCAATGAAAGCTTACTGAAAGAGAAATCTTTTGAATTTTGGGAAGCGCCGCGGAGATACAAGACAGATAGCTCCTTCACAAATTGGTAGAACATCCTTTGGTTTATTGTTTACAATTTACTATATTTCTGTAATTTATGGATTAAGTAAAAACAACCTAGATTCCTAAAGGTAAGCAGTAAAATGGCACCGTCCGCAAAAGTAATGAAAAATGACACTAGAAATCATACTGATTTACAGGATGACGCACTCATAAAAGACGTAAAAACAGAGTATTACAATATTCCCTTAGCTGAAGTATTAGTGGATGCCAGTCACGGGACCCACACCCACTTCGAACTTATTCTCTGCCGTATTACCACAGCGGACGGCACTGAAGGCGTTGGCTATACTTATACTGGGGGAAAAGGCGGACGTGCCATTGCAACTATGATAGAGCACGATCTGACGCCTTTATTATATAGCAGGAATAGTCAAAACGTTGAAAGCATCACCGAATTCCTTCTGCATACAAACCATTATGTCGGGAGAGGCGGACTGCTCAGTTTTGCGGTTTCGGCGGTTGATATTGCTTTGTGGGATATTCGCTGCAAACGCGCGGATCAACCGCTTCACAAATATTTAAGTGCAACCACAAATAAAGCACGATGCTATGAGGGCTTCATCGACCTCGACTATTCAATGGATCGTTTAGAGCAAAAAGTAAAACAAAGCCTGTCTGAAGGACATACAGCGATAAAGACAAAAGTCGGCAAGGCTGATATGGAGACGGATATTGCGCGCGTGGCTCTTATCCGCTCACTCATTGGCGATGAAAACGCGCTCATGATTGATGCTAATTATAGCTATGACGAAGAGCGCGCGATTGCATTTTCAAAAGCCGTTGAAAAATACGATATCTCATGGTTTGAAGAACCCATATCTCCGGATGAATTTGAAGGCTATGGCCGGATTGCAGACGCCACCTCCATTCCTTTGGCTATGGGAGAGAATCTTCATATTATTGAAGAGTTTGAACGCGCTATTCGTTATTCTAAGTTAAGCTATCTCCAACCCGATGCGTCTAACATCGGCGGCATCACAGGATGGCTGAAAGTCGCAAAACTCGCAGCGCAGAATAACCTTAAAATTTGCAGCCACGGCATGCATGAATTGCACGTTTCGCTTTTGGCCGCTCAGTCTCACGCGGGTATGCTGGAAGTTCATTCATTCCCTATAGATAAATATACCACGCATCCTATCCAGGTTCAAAATGGCTTTGCCATAGCGCCTGATACACCCGGAACCGGCGTGATATTCGACGACTCCTTATTGAAACCTCACTTAATTTTCGAGACTTAAAGGCAACCCCATGAAAGCAGCGCAATATTTAGGCAACTCTAAGTTCGGAGTTGTGCCCTCCTCCATTGTCCCGCCCGGAGATGACGAAGTCACACTTGACGTTGGCTATGTTGGTATCTGCGGCACCGACATGCATATTTATCATGGAGCTATGGATCATCGTGTTTGCCCGCCTTCCGTGATTGGGCATGAGATGTCAGGTACTGTTCGGCAAATCGGCGCAAATGTTGAAGGCTATCAAATTGGTGATAAAGTTGTTGTTCGCCCGCTCGATCATTGTGGAGACTGTCCTGCCTGTGATGAAGGATACACGCATATCTGCCACAACCTGAATTTTATGGGCATTGATACATCCGGAGCGCTCCAAAGCACTTGGACTGTTAAGTCCCGAACACTTCATAAACTCCCCGACAATATCGACCTGCGCACTGGGGCAATCATTGAGCCTCTGTCAGTGGCTTGCCATGATGTCGCCCGAGCGCGCGTTAAAGCGGGTGAGAACGTTGTCATATTGGGCGGCGGGCCTATTGGACAACTCATTGCACAGGTCGCAAAAGCAGAAGGTGCAAATGTGTTGATTTCCGAAATAAATGAAACACGCCTCAAGTTCGCGACCGATAACGGCGTAGACGTCATAGATCCGTCAAAAGAAGATATCGAAGCCGTTGTTATGCAGCGCACAAATGGCAAAGGCGCAGATATAGTTTTTGAAGTCGCTGGCGTAGCCCCCGCAGTAAAAGCAATGACAGATATAGCCGCCGTCAGGGGAAGGATATGTATCGTTGCTATCCACTCCAAACCTGCCGAAGTCGACTTGTTCAAATTTTTCTGGCGAGAGTTAGAACTTGTTGGTGCACGTGTTTATGAAGCTGCGGATTATGATAAAGCTATTGAGCTTGTGGCATCAGGTAGGATTGACATAGAGCCTTTCTTCACTGGCGAATTCACGCTGGATCAGGTGGGAGATGCCTTCCATGCATTGGACACCAATCCCACCGGTATGAAGTACATTATAAATTGCGGGGCAACATCGTAATGGCGCCTAATTTGACCCAATTCTCTCTTGCCGGAAAAACAGCGCTCGTAACGGGCTGCAAACGCGGCATCGGCAAAGCTATGGCCGAGGGTTTGGCGGAGGCCGGGGCCGATATAATTGGCGTCTCGGCTACCCTTGAAACTACGGGGTCAGAGGTCGGCCATTCGATCGAAAAACTCGGCCGCAAGTTTTCCCCCTATAAATGTGACTTTTCCGATCGTGAACAGGTCAAACGGTTCATCTCACTTGTGCGCGCCAATGAAAAACCTATCGACATTTTAGTGAACAATGCTGGCACTATCATGCGGGCTCCCGCAGCAGAGCACAGTGATGAATATTGGGATACAGTTTTAGAAGTAAACCTAACAGCACAGTTTTTGCTTAGCCGCGCATTCGGAAAAGACATGATTGACCGAGGACAAGGTAAGATCATTTTCACAGCTTCCCTGCTCTCCTATCAAGGCGGCATCACCGTTCCCGGCTATGCGGCCAGTAAAGGCGGCGTCATGCAATTGGTAATGGCGCTCTCAAATGAATGGGCTTCAAAAGGTGTTAACGTGAATGCTATCGCGCCCGGCTACATTGCTACAGACAACACAGAAGCTTTGCGCAATGACGCGGATAGATCTGAGTCTATTTTAGGGCGCATACCACAAGGTCGCTGGGGAACACCAGACGACTTTAAGGGTCCAACAGTGTTTCTAGCCTCAAGCGCGTCAGATTATATGAATGGCTCTACAGTATTAGTAGATGGCGGTTGGATGGGACGATAACAGTTCACAAGATTAGCGAATATTTGCCTTCAGGGCATCAGCAGCCTTTTTCATATTACCGGCCTCCAAAGCCGAGACAATGGCTTTATGTTCATCATATGACTCTTTGGGCTTACTGATACGCTGATAATCAATCCGCATGCGAAGAGCCACCGACGTCCATACGTTGACTAAATCATCACCGCCAGCCTTTCTCACAAGGTAACGATGAAACGCTAAATCTTGCTCAGTAGCTTCAGTAAAGCTCTCGGCTTTAAGCGCCCTATGCAAATTATCAACAATATCGGAAAGGTTTTCAAAGTCTTCCTGAACGAGCTTACCTTTTAAAAGCTTCAAAGAGTCGACTTCGATTTTCAATCGCAAAGATTTCATCAGTGAATGTAATCCCGGGGCAAGTTGATGATTCACTGTCACGCCGCAATTAGGCTTGGAAGACAGCAGCCCTTCTTTATTTAGTTGCAGCAATACATCTCGGATAGGGCCTCGCGAGACTCCAAACTTATCAGCCAAAACTTCTTCGCGTACACGCTCGCCCGGCTTGAGGTTGCCCGCAATTATATCTGATCGCAAACTATCTGCGATTTGTTCTCTTATTGTGACGAGTGGTTTAGCTCGGGCCATTATCTTCCTTTTCGACTTCCCAGATACGAAATGCGCTTCGAGGGACTTCATTTATAAATACTTGCAATATATCTAAGGATATTTGTGAAAATAACAAAGAAAAAAGCAGTTCTTCTACCTCACTGCTCTACAGCTTCAATCTCCATCCATATCGATAACGTTTCCATCGGCTTCAGGATTTCATATTCGGCAGGTAACACGCCAAATGGGTTTCCTCGCCCCAACGTTGGCTCAACGGCAGCGTAATCTCCATTTGGAGGAAAGAATATATGCAAATTCGTGACTTTTGGATCAGCTTTAATTTGAATATCTGGCCGTCCCTCTTCTTTTAAAATAGCAATTCCATCCCAGCCATAGTGGGTTTGGTCTGTCATAACGGGATCAAATAAACTCTCACCCTGTGTAAAATCCTGCCTGTAGGAGCCCTCTACGCGTTGGACTGCATGACCGAGTTTATTGTTTATCCAGTAACCTTCATACTGAGCATATAAGCGCGTATTCGGCGTCGTTGGAAAATAAGGGTGAAAACCAAGATCTGCCGGCATGTTTTTAGAGCTCAGATTTTGTACTGATAATTCTATGCGAAGTGAATTAGCTCTGAGTTCAAATGTTTGCGTAGCTTTGAATGCCCAAGGCCAATTTCCACTTGAATAGAGGTAAGACAATGTCGCTTTGGTGTCCGCAGTACTATCAACTTTCCATTTTCCGCGCCAGCCAAAACCATGAATAAAATCAGGTAAACCCAGAAAATTACCATCAAGATCCACTTCTGTGCCTTCAAAGGTAAACTTCCCATCAGGAATGCGGTTTACAATAGGGACGAGCGGAAAACTTCCTGTATCAGTGATGTCGGGGTTACCCTCAGGGGGCGGACGTAAAATGTCATGCTCTTGCCACTTCAATCTTGAAATACTACCGCCCAGTTGTGGATTGAGCTCGAGCTGAATGTCTCCATTCTTGAGTATAAGACCATTCTTTTTCACAGTTTGACTTTCATTCTGCCCAAGCGATACACATCCAGACATAATCGGTAAGCTCGCCGCAACACCGCCCATAAGTAAGTTCCGCCTCTTCATTGAACGACAATTTTTGTTTTGTGACCGACATCAATCACTTGATTTACGTCGATATTTTCCAGTGTTTTTTCCGTACCATCTCGCCATCTGACTGTAATTCGAGTAGCTTTGTCCGCACCGCCTAAACCAAAATGAAGTGTAGATAATAAACTTTGAGAATGAACCGCCCCTGCAGACCCAACATCTTTGACTTGCTGCATCCCATCCGGCGTAACGACCGTCACAGTTGCCGCTAAGGGATCGACGAAGTCGTCAGAATACCCCAAACGAACAAGCAAATAGTTACCAGTCGATGTCGTCTCGTTCTTATAGAAATTCCACTTGCCGCGATCATCATCACCATTGAGCAAATCTATCCGCCCGTCCAGATTATAGTCAAAGGCCGCTCCCATATCACCATGTGCTTCTGTACCTGCAACATAGGCTTGATGTGACGTTGATACATCGAACCCTTTTCCAGCGTTATTGCGCAGCAGCAAATCTGGAACCCGCTGACTTAGCTTACCGAAGCGATAGACAAAGAAGTCTTCATAGCCATCATTATCAAAATCGCCATGCGTTACGCCCCAATTACTATCCCGCGTTTCCTTAGGCAGTTGAGCAGAGATATCTACAAATTTTCCGTTCTTGTTTTCGAGCAAAATATCCGAAACATTATTATAATCTTGAGGTTTCCAATCAGGCTCAATCCTAGAAACCCCATTGATTGTCGCGCGGACATCCCATGCCGCATTTCCGATTAACCGCCATTCAAGACGCCACTCATTATTTCCCATATACCCCAAATACCATCCATTTTGGTCTGTTTTTTCAGGGAAACCCTGAGCCATCTCTTGCGTAATATTGATGGCCTCGACAGGTGTATCAACTCTAGTTTTAGTAGCGCCGAGATAAACGGGCAGAACAAGACCTTTAGCTCTCCGCCAATGCCAAAAACGACTGAGTTCAATCGCGTCCGGTGCATAAAAGCTAATACCGTCATGACTTTCATTGCCTTCATCTCTTAGGTCTAAGCGGCCCGTGGCTTCATTGAAATCAACGGAATTATTGGCCGTTTGGTAATAGGTCTTCCCACGCGCGAGATAAATGTCGCGATCCCCATCATTATCAAAATCCGCGTCTGCGACCGCCGTTATGAATTCTGCACCGTCAAAATCAGCAGGTAAAAGATTTTGCGTCACATTTTCATAAGTAAAACTTCCCGTGCCCCGCCAAAGTGAAAGCGGTTCAAAGAGAATAAGGTCAGAAATGTTATCATTATCAAAATCTGTGACCAGAACACGTTCAGCCTCAATTTGCTGAACTCCATGGCTCTCTCGGAACTCGAACTTACCGCCGCCTATGTTTTCAAAAACCGTATTGCGAGGACCTGTTTCTCCAGGAATTTGACGTGCAACAATGTGGAGGAGGTCTAAATCGCCATCGAGATCTATATCAATCCAGCGAACTGAGCGGCCTCTCGCTCCAAGGTTTTCTATCCCTGACCCCTCGGTGACATCTATAAATTGACCATTATCATTTCTAAATAATCTCGGTGGCCGCGGAGTTGTTCCATTCCCGCCGCCTACGCTGACGATTAAATCGACATCACCGTCTCCGTCATAATCACCCGGAGCCGCACCATGGACATCCCCATTTTGCACAGATTCCGCGTAAGGCCGCAATGGGCCAGCCTTACTGCCATACCAAAGTTCCGCCGGGAATTCGTCATGGTGAGAGACTAAAAAGTCATAAATGCCATCGCCATTGAAATCTGCAATTGAAGGACCGCCATATTTCCAACTCGCATTACTTTTTAGCCCGATGTCGTTGGTCACGTTAGTAAATTGAATTTGCGAGGAGCTATGAGAGCTGTTCTTATAATGTGTAGCGCAAGAGATGAGTCCGACGCAGGCCGACATTGAAACGAGTAAAGTTTTTAGCATGCATTCCCCTCTGATTATTTTAATTATGGGCCAATAAATCATATTGTCAACAATTGACATAACTGCACTTCGGAGTTACGTTGAAAATCACCATAATTATACAAAATCGGGAATATAATGAGACACTCTCTTTTTACAGCGGTCGCTATGGCACCTATGCTGATTTTGACTTCATGCGGAAACAGTAATGAACGCATATTAAATCCCGAAAATCAGGCCAATGTTAAAGTCATCGCGAACTTCGGGACTGATGAAACCCTCAACTTTGTAAAGGCCTCAAACGCAGACATTAAAATCGAAGATGGGGCTCTCGAAGTTAACCTTAAAGCAAAAGATAATTTTTACGCAGGGGTTGCCTTCTCACAAGATGGCGCCTGGGATTGGAGCGAATATGGTAGCTTTGGCCTTGCAATGGATATTGGAAATGCTAGCTCCGAAAGCTTGCAATTAAACCTTGATGTCAAAGACGCCAGCGGAAATGCCTTCACACGCAGCGCTGTCATTCCTGTCGGCACAACAAAAACTTATTACACAGAACTCAAAGGGGCGGATATTGATTCAGATTCAGGCCTGCGAGCCAATCCGGAAGCGTGGGATATTGAGGGCACGAAATTCACCTGGATGTGGGGCACGGAACAGCTCGATACTTCTGCCATTTCAAATATATCACTTAGTATTATCAGCCTCCAATCAGACAGAAGCTTCACCTTAGACAACATTCGCCTCGTGATTGAACCTGAGCAGAAAGCCGATTACCTGACAGGTATAGTCGATAAGTATGGTCAAAATGCCAAGGTAGAATTTCCAGGAAAGGTACATTCCGATTCGGAACTTGCGAGCTTTAGAGCCAAAGAAGAAGCCGCACTCAAAGTAAATACTATCAAAGACCGAAGTAAATTTGGCGGCTGGATTGAAGGACCGAAGCTAGATGCAACAGGATATTTTCGGTCAGAAAAAGTAGATGGCAAATGGGCAATGGTGGACCCCGAGGGCTATCTCTTTTTCTCAAATGGACTAGCAAATATTCGTATGTCCAATACGACAACTGTGACCGGCCGAGATTTCCCGAAAGACACGCTCACACAGAGGTCGCCGGACGACCTTACGCCTGAGGATTCTCTCGGGCTAAACCCCGCCCCGCAAGAGGCTCTATCGCAACGTTTTCTGTCTTCAAAAATCCGCAGAGATATGTTTACTTGGTTGCCAGAACCTGAGCATCCTTTGGCCAATCACTACGGATATCGCCGTGAGGTCCATACTGGTCCCGTGAAACACGGCGAAACTTACAGTTTTTATCGTGCCAATCTGGAGCGCAAATATGGTGAAACAAGTCCGGACTCCTTTATGGATGACTGGAGAGACAATACGCTGACGCGTATGAAGAATTGGGGTTTCACCTCATTTGGCAATTGGGTCGACCCGTCATTTTACGACAATGAACGTCTCCCCTATTTTGCCAATGGTTGGATTATCGGAGACTTCAAAACGGTCAGCAGCGGAGACGACTTTTGGTCACCGTTACCTGACCCATTTGATCCAAAATTTGCCTATCGCGCAGATAAAACGGCGGAAGCCATATCGAAAGAAGTAAATGGCAGCCCTTGGTGCGTAGGTGTCTTCGTTGATAATGAAAAAAGCTGGGGCCGCATGGGCTCACCCGAAGGTCAATATGGTATCGTCATTAATACTTTGTCTCGCAAAGGCTCTGAAAGTCCCACAAAGGCGGTTTTCACATCACAGATGAAACAAAAGTATGACACCGTTGAAAAATTGAACCAGTCATGGGGCACTAATATCGCCTCTTGGGACGAATTCGATGATGGCGTCGTACTTACGGCCCACAACGATTCCCAGCAAGCAGATTACGCCATTATGCTAGAGGAATATGCGTCTGAATATTTCCGCGTGGTCTCAAATGCGGTCGAAAAATACATGCCCAATCACCAGTATATGGGCGTTCGCTTCGCCTCTTGGGGTATGACGCCAGAGGTCGTACGCGCGGCGGCGAAATATGTAGACGTCATGAGTTACAATGAATATCGTGAAGTGCCACAATTTAAGCGTTGGGAGTTTCTCGAGGAGTTGGATAAACCCAGCCTTATTGGCGAATTCCATATGGGTTCCAAAAGCGATTCCGGTCTCTTCCACGCGGGTCTTGTCAAAGCTGAAAGTCAAGCTGATCGGGCCCGCATGTATAAAAACTACGTTAATACAGTCCTCGATAACCCCTATATGGTGGGTGTCCATTGGTTCCAATATATCGACTCGCCCATCACGGGACGCGCCTATGATGGAGAGAACTATAATGTCGGGTTCGTCCGCGTGACAGACACACCTTATGACGAAATGGTTCAGGCTGCTAAAGAGGTCAACGCCGCTCTTTATGAACGTCGATTTGGAGAACCATAATCATGACATTATATAACTTCGTCAACTTCATTGATGGCCAATATGTAAAAGCATCATCAAGCGAGGGTATTGCTATTCTGAACCCTAGTACGGGTGAGAAGTATGGGGAAATTCCTGATAGCACCGCTGCTGATGCAGAGGCAGCATTATTATCTGCTAAAAAAGCTCAAAAAAAATGGGCAAAAGTTACCCCTCGCGAACGCGCTAAAGTTCTAAGGAAAATGGCAGCAGGCATTCGTTCAAGAGCCGATAAATTGGCTGAAATTCTTGTTAAAGAGCAAGGAAAAATATTCTCTTTGGCACAAGGAGAGGTTGAAGCAACAGCTACTTTTATTGAATATGCTTGTGATCACGCCTTACACTTAGAAGGAGATATAATTCCTTCGGATAACCCGGATGAACGAATTTATATTCATAAATTTCCGCGCGGCGTGGTGGTCGCTATTACGGCTTGGAATTTCCCGCTCGCCTTGGCTGGACGAAAAATTGGGCCAGCTCTCATCACTGGAAATTCCATTGTCGTGAAACCAACGCAAGAAACGCCTCTAGCCACTATGGTGCTTGGTGAAATTGCAAACGAGGCAGGGCTACCACCTGGTGTTATGAACATCATCAATGGCACAGGCTCTTCAATAGGAGCTTATCTTTGCAGTAGTGAGCATACAGCTATGATTACGATGACCGGCAGCACATATGCTGGACAACAAATTTATCAAGCTGCCGGCAAACACCTTGTTCCAGTCATGCTGGAATTAGGCGGAAAAGCACCTTTCGTGCTTATGAATGATGGCGATGTTGATCTTGCTGTCGAGTCGATGATGGGAGCCCGCTTCACAAATAGCGGGCAGGTTTGCACCTGTGCGGAGCGGGCCTATATCCACGAAGATGTTTATGATGAATTTGTTGAAAAGCTGCTACCGAAAGTCAAAGCCCTTAAACTTGGCAACCCGATGGAAACTGGTACAGATATGGGGCCAAAGGTCAATGCGTCAGAAATCCGCAACTTAGAGCGCATCGTTGGAGAGAGTATCAACCAAGGCGCGACAGTGGCTCATGGTGGGAAAGCTTCCAATCCAGAAGGGTATGAGGGCGGCTTCTTTTACGAACCGACTGTGCTAGTCGATGTGGACCAAAAAAACATTGCCGTGCATGACGAAACTTTCGGCCCCATTCTTCCTATCGTCAAATTCAAAACCTTAGATGAAGCAATCGCCTGCGCGAATGACAGTGAATATGGTCTAGCCGCTTATTTTTACTCTTCATCTAACGCCAACATCTATCGCTTCATCAACGAGGTTGAGGCTGGCGAAATGTATATTAACCGCGGCATGGGCGAAATGCACCAAGGCTTTCACAATGGTTGGAAAATGAGCGGTATGGGCGGGGAAGATGGCCGCTATGGACTTGAGCAATATATGGACAAGAAAACCATTTACCTAAACGAAACGCATTAGCCGTTATGAAAATTGGACAAATTAGATGACAGCACAGCCTGATAGACGCCGACTTCTCCTCGTCCTTCTCTTCCTAACGGTTGTCATCAATTATATGGACAGGATGAATGTCTCTGTCGCGGCGGCGGCCATAAGAGAAGATCTCGAAATTTCGACCGAGGCGATGGGGTTTGTATTTTCGGCGTTCTTTATCCCCTATGCAATTTTGCAAATCCCAGGCGGCTTAGTCACGGACTTTATAAAGACGCGCATACTATATCCAATTCTTATGGTTGGGTGGTCCTTGGCAACCGTCTTTCAAGGCTTCGCGAATTCATTGGCCGTGCTGATAGGAGCAAGAGGTGTTATCGGCGCATTTGAGGCGCCCACTTACCCTATCAATAATAAAATCGTTACAGACTGGTTTCCCAAGGACGAGCGCGCCTCAGCGATTAGTATTTATACATCCGGTCAATTTTTGGGATTGGCTTTTTTAAGCCCTATTTTATTCGCGATTCAAGAATATTTCGGGTGGCGCGGGCTTATGGTGATCACGGGCCTTGTGGGCATAGTTTGGGCAGCTGTTTGGTATTTCCTATATCCCAAAGAAAAGCCCCCTCTACAAGACGACACAATATTGGAAAATAAATCCGATAATAGCATAGTAGATAGCAAAGCTCTAAACCCGAAGAGTCTAGCCGTTGCTTTTGTACACCCAAAACTTTGGGGCTTATATATCGGTCAATTTTGTCTTGGAACGACAACAATATTCTTTTTGACTTGGTTCCCGAGTTATCTGACAGATTACCGCGGGCTAACGCTAATCAAATCAGGGTTTTTCGCGTCAGCTCCATTTATTGCAGCGTTTTTTGGTGTGCTATTGTCCGGCTACGCCTCTGACCGCATGGTGAAAAAAGGTATTTCGCCAGAGGTCGCGCGGAAAGGACCGGTTCTTTTAGGCATGGCGCTTTCCACAATCATCATTGCGGCTAACTTTACGGATAACACAACGCTCATTATAATTTTCATGGCCATTGCCTTTTTCGGAAATGGCTTGGCTTCTATAGCCTGGGTATTTGTGTCTTTACTCGCGCCAAGACAAAATGTCGGTCTCGTGGGCGGTGTCTTCAATGCGTTTGGCGCACTCTCCGCTGTAGTAACACCTATCGTCATTGGGTTTATTGTAACAGAAGACAGCTTTGCACCTGCCCTGTTTTATATCGGTGCAGCCGCCTTGATTGGCTTTCTCTGCTACGTTTTTCTCATCGGTAAGGTGGAAGAAATAAAAGTGGAAAGCGCATAATGATAAGCCGCCGTTTAGCCCTAGGGTATTTATCTTCACTTCCGCTTCTTGGCGCTTGTACAGATACGAGAGAAATACATTCTGTTCAACATTACGCCAAAGGGCGCGTGGAGGTTTTTGATCCCTCTTTCACGAAACTGGTATCAGCTGATGCAAAAATTGAGCTGCTTGCAGATGGGTTTAAATGGACAGAGGGCCCCGCATGGGACAGCAAACGTGAGCAATTATATTTTTCCGACATTCCCAATAATCGCATTCATAGTTGGAACCGCTCAAAGGGATTGCAAACCTTCCTTGATCCGGCCGGGCGGGATGATGTCGACATCGATGCTGAAGCGTCTCCCGGTACAAATGGAATTTTATATTTAGAAGACCAAGACAGTCTCCTAATATGCAATCAAAATGGACGCTCTGTTGACCTCTTAAATATTACGACTGGCCAACGCGAAGCTATCGCCCATCAGTATAACGGTAAATCATTCAATAGCCCGAATGATGTTGTTAGGGCCAATAATGAAACCCTCTTTTTCACAGACCCTCCCTATGGGCTGAAAGATCAGGAAACCTTTAAAGGTAAAGAACAGCCTCATTTTGGCGTTTATCGTGTCGCCAGAAATGGTGATGTGAGTTTGATTTCAAGAGACATGACACGCCCTAATGGTATTGCGCTCTCTCCTGATAATCGCAGGCTATACGTTTCACAGTCCGACGCCCACGCTCCGATAGTGCGAGAGTTCACTCTCGATGAAAACGGTTATGCAGTGAGCGATAAATTGTTCGCGGACTATGCCGACCTTATTGCTGAGGATAGTCCGGGCATGCCCGACGGCATGGCTGTCGATAAGAATGGCTTTCTATTCATAACCGGGCCCGGCGGAGTCATCGTCATGGCCCCCGACGGTAAGCCTCTGGGGCGCATATATACGGGACGCGCCACAGCCAATTGTACCTTTGGGGAAGATGGCTCAACGCTCTTCATGACAGCTCATGACACATTACTCTCTATCCCAACCCTGACCCATGGCTTTAGTTAGTCATTTTATAATTCCTTGCGAGGAGACTGAAAATGAAATCCCTGAATATTAAATTCACAGTTAGCGCAATCGCCATAACGGCGGCCTTCTGTCTAGCGGCATGTTCAAACATAGGGGTTCAAGGCTCGTCGTCTGGAACAGATGACGCTACAATACTTTTCGATTTCGAAGCTGCTCCTTCCGGATATATGTTGAAAGCGGACAATGCCGATTATGATATCAAGACAAAGTCCGGCTCGGAGAAACTTCTAATCAACTTCAAAACTGAAAAGGGCTTATCCAAAGCTGGCATGATAATGGATACCCCGTTCGATTGGAGTGGCTATGACGGTTTCAATATTGCAATGGACGCAGAAAACCCCACCTCAGACGCCGTTTTCCTTTATCTACGCTTGGTCGATGAAGATGGGACATTTCAACATCGCGGGTTTACGGTTCCGGCAAACGCGAATGGCACATATTACGGTGTCCTAAAAGGTTTGGGGCAGCCCATAGAAGCCGGCATGAACGAGCTCCCACCCGTCTGGGATAATGATGAAACGATGATGATCTTCCGCTGGGGTGATTTAGGTCCGTCATTTGATTGGTCGAAAATCAAAGAAGTTAGTTTTTTCACCCGCGGTACAATTGCCGACACATCGATTTATATCGATAATATTCGTATCCGTGAGAACCCGCCTATACCGGATGACCATCTGACAGGCTTGGTCGATGAATTTGGACAAAATGCCAAAGTTGATTTTCCTATTAAGGTGAAATCCGAAGCTGAATTGAAAGCGGCGGCGGATAAAGAGCTAGCCGATTTGGAGCAAATCCCACAAATGCCAGACAGGTCAAAATTTGGCGGTTGGAAAGATGGGCCCAAGCTTAACGCAACGGGTTATTTCCGTACGGAAAAAGTCGATGGAAAATGGTGGATGGTTGATCCGGAAGGCTATCTGTTCTTTTCTCATGGTGTCGCCAATGTTCGCATGGCTAATCTGACCACGACGACAGGTATAGATTTTAAAAATGACAGCGTGCGCTATGTCGACCCGAACGAGGTAACGCCCGAAGACTCAATGGGTATTATCAAGGTTTCGGAAAAGGTTCGCGAAAGCCGCTTTGTGACCTCACCTAAACGGCATAACATGTTCACGTGGTTGCCCGACTATGACGATGCCTTAGCAGATCACTACAGCTATCGTCGTTCTACTTTACGCGGCCCAGTAAAAAGTGGTGAAACTTTTAGTTTTTATCGGGCCAATCTCGAACGTCGTTATGGACAAAACGAGCCGGAATCCTATATTTCAAAGTGGGTAGACGTGACTTTAGACCGTATGAAAAGTTGGGGCTTCACCTCTTTCGGCAATTGGGTTGACCCTGCCTTTTATCCCAATGAGGAGGTCCCCTATTTTGCTAATGGCTGGATTATTGGTGACTATCAGACCTTGAAACCTGATCTGGATATTTGGGGTCCAATACCGGACTTTTACGACCCGAAATTCGCTGAAAGAGCAGATGTCACGATTTCAGTGATAGCAGAAGAAATCAAAGGGTCTCCTTGGTGCATTGGTGTTTTCATTGATAATGAAAAAAGCTGGGGCAACCCAAATGCGCCTGACGAAACCAGATATGCAGTCATCTTGGATGCTTTTTCCAAATCGACCTCAGAGAGTTACGCCAAAGCGGAGTTCTCCAAACAATTGAAAGAAAAATATGCCACTGTCACTGCGCTCAACGCAGCTTGGGAAACTCAGTTCAATACATGGGCCGAATTTGATGTGGGCTTTAAACCTGAGCGCTTCCCCTCGGCCCTCATTGATGACATGTCCAAATTATATGAAGGGTTTTCGGAGCAGTATTTCAAAATCGTAGAGGGTACACTCAATAAATATCTGCCAAATCATATTTACATGGGCGCACGCATGGCGAGTTGGGGCATGCCCAAAGAAACCATCAAGGCGGCCGTAAAATATAGTGATGTGATGAGCTTTAATATCTATGATGAAGGCATCAAAAATAATGGCTGGGACTTTTTTGCCGACATCAACAAGCCTGTCATTATTGGTGAATTTCACATAGGTGCCATTAGCGATACGGGACTGTTTCATCCGGGCTTGGTCATGGCCGCAGATCAATCTGACCGTGCGCAAATGTATAAAGACTATATGAAAACAGTCATCGACAATCCCTATTTGGTTGGCGCTCACTGGTTCCAATATGTCGACTCGCCTATCACAGGCCGCGCTTTTGACGGCGAAAATTACAATGTTGGTTTCGTATCCGGCACAGATATTCCCTACCCAGAGATGGTTGACGCCGCGCGTAATGTCATGCGCGATATATACCCTTATCGGTATAATAAATAAGCAAGATTTTGGTTGCGATATGATGCGTTCACTCATTCAGCCAAGCAACTTATGCGCACTCTTATTCACGGGCAGCATAATCTTGGGAGGTAATTTCGCCTGGGGTCAAGATAGGCCTAAATCCACAGAACGAATTCTTTTTGATTTCAATTCCCCTCAAGTTCCTGACGCTGTAACAATCAGCAACGGAACAGCTTCAATCCTACCGTCTGCTGACAATAACAGATCTTTAAGTGTCAAACTCAAGTCTAAAGACCATCTCTACACAGCGTTAAACATCTCGCCGGAAGATCCTTGGAATTGGCAGCAAAAGGGCACGGTCGGAATAGCGATGGATATAGGAAACCCTGGTCCCTATCCCGTTCAACTCTATTTAGACGTCACTGACAAAGCTGGTCAAAAATTTACCCGCGGAGTTGTTATACCCGTTGGAGCGCCTCAAACATATTACGCTGAACTTCAAGGAGATGACATTGACCATGATACGGGCTTGCGCGAAAATCCGCCATCTTGGGATATAGACGGACAAAAATTCATCTGGCTTTGGGGAACAGAAAAACTGAACCTAAGCGCAATTACGAAAGTCAGCTTATCTACTAAGAGCCTACAATTTGACCGTCAATTCACGCTTGATAATGTACGTCTTATAACGAACCCAAAGACAGACCCTGACTATCTATCTCATATCGTTGACAAATACGGGCAGAGCGCAAAAATAAATTACCCTTTGAAAATACACTCGGATGCAGAACTCAAGTCGCAAACAAGTACCGAATTACAAAGCTTGGCAAAAGGTGGAAAACCTTCGGAACGTTCCACATATGGTGGATGGAAAGATGGCCCTAAACTGAACGCAACGGGGTATTTTCGAACTGAGAAGTATAATGGAAAATGGGCGATTATTGACCCAGAAGGATATCTTTTTTTCTCGACAGGGGTCGCAAATATTCGCTTGGACAACACCGTTACCATGACGGGCGTAGACTTTGATCGAACTCGCTTGAGCAAAGCACTATCGATAGAAACTAAAGACCCTTCGGCCGTATTTAATCAAGTTCCCAGGAGCGTCCTAAAGACGAGAACTGTATCATCTGAAATTCGGCACAATATGTTCGAGTGGCTTCCAGACTATAATGACACACTCGCTAATCATTACGGGTATCGCAATGGTGCTCATACAGGCCCTATCAAAAGGGGCGAAACTTATGGTTTCTACAGTGCCAATCTCGAACGCAAATATGGCGAGGCTAGCCCCAAATCATTTTTGGAAAAATGGCAAGATGTTACCGTTGACCGAATGCTGGATTGGGGGTTCACCTCATTTGGCAACTGGGCTGACCCCGCTTTTTACGAAAATCCGGAACTACCTTATTTCGCGAATGGATGGATTACTGGAGATTATAAGACCGTCAGTAGCGGTGATGACTATTGGGCTCCACTGCCCGACCCTTTTGATCTTGAGTTCGAAAGACAGGCCAAACTTACAGCTCGAAAAGTAGCCGGTGAAGTTAAAGACAATCCTTGGTGTATCGGCGTTTTCATAGATAATGAAAAAAGCTGGGGGCGTATGGGCACGGTCAAAGGGCAATATGGCATCGTCATAAATACCTTATCACGTAATGGATTTGAGAGCCCTACTAAGGCCGAATTCACACGCCTTCTAAAAGAAAAATACAAAACCATTGAGGTTTTGAATGCAGCTTGGAGCACAAATATAAAATCGTGGAAAAAGCTCAATCGCGGCATCTGGTTGAAAGAGTATAATGCTGCCCAAAAAGAAGATTTTTCACTTTTGTTAAAAGTCTATGCAGACAAATATTTTGAAGTCGTGGATAGCACTCTCAACGATGTCATGCCAAATCATATGTATTTAGGCGTACGTTTCGCAACATGGGGTATGACGCCGGAAGTTATTGAAGCGGCCGCAGAATATACGGACATTATCAGCTATAATGAATATCAAGAAATTCCGCACCATGCACAATGGTCGTTTCTCAACGACACAGATAAGCCTGCTCTCATAGGGGAATTTCATATGGGGGCTAGCTCCGACACCGGTGTGTTTCATCCCGGACTTATCCATGCGGTCGATCAGGCTGATCGCGCACGCATGTACACAAATTACATGACCACAATTATTGATAACCCAAACTTTGTTGGGGCGCATTGGTTTCAATATACGGACTCACCCATAACGGGCCGCGCATATGATGGCGAGAATTACAATGTGGGTTTCGTGTCAGTCACTGACACGCCTTACCCAGAATTAGTAGAGGCGGCCAAAGCCATGAATAACGGCCTTTATAAACGTCGTTTTGGGAGCGCCCCACCTCATCAGGATTAAATACATGGAGACGAAAGTGAGATGTAAAAAATCAGTTTTCAGCAATATTATTTTACTCGCCATTGCCGGTTGGGCATTGATTACTCCTAGCATTGCCGCCGCACAAGAAAGCTACACAAGACATTTTCAAGACTACCAAGCGGCAGAAGCTGTCGGCGATACAGCTAAGGCTATTCTCGCCGCTGAGGCCGCATGGCAAACCGCTGAAACTGAACTAGGCGATCATGAACTCACCGGCATTCTAGCTTATAATTACGGTTCAATAGTTTTAGCAACAAAACCCAAATCATCTAAGAAGCCCCTCATCCGAGCTAAAAAATTACATGAAAAAAGCATATCGAAGCTGCCAATAGATAAGATCAACGGCTATCTGGCTTATGTTGATTATGTGAATCTGCCGGGGCAGGACACGGCGATAAAACTGGGAGAAGCCTTATCTCTCTCGTTAGATCGCAACCGCGCGCCCCAACTTGAGGACGCCTTTATGTGGGCCAATATGGCAACTCTGGAAGCCAAACAATTGCGATTTTGGAATGCAGGGCCCGCTGCCCAAATGGTCGTTAAGTCAATCGAATCTCGTGGATTAGAAGACAAGAGCAAGCCATCACTCAACAATATGCTCGTCCTGCGCGCCTCTACAGGGCTATCAGGGCGTGATAATTCATCCAAGCGCATCACATGGGCCTTGGACGATCTTGACCGTGTTATGGAGTCGCTTGGGCCACAGGAAGAGGTGAAATCTGCAGACCCGCTCTTTATCACAGCTCTCGCCTGGAAAGCCGTTGGTTTGAAAAAACTTGAGGATCAAGGCGCTTCACTGCCCGGCTCCGATAACATGTCTTTTCCGGGAGCTTTGTTTACATCCAGCCAGAATAATCCGGATGATTGCGACATAATTTGGAGCGACCAAAGAGAAGCGAAATTCAACGCCTCCGCTGCATATCCGCAAGGTCTTTACCCCGGATACGCCGGAGCAGTCCTAATTAGTTACAACATTTCGAAATCGGGCAAGGTTGAGGATGCAAAAATACTAACTCAAGTCCCCAATAGTGAGTTAGGT
>JAHDCL010000003.1:0-14683 GCA_020629875.1 Hellea sp. | reverse complement strand
TAAATTGGGACATACCACGCTCGGTTTTTGATGCGGTCGTCGAACAGGCGGCCAACGCGCTACAAATTGTAAAAATTAAGAACAAAATTCCCCATTTTGGACTCTGGTTTATCATCCCTCTCTCCTTCTTAACCCATTAAATACACGATATCACATTTCTATATAGAGGCCGAAGCTTTTACGCAGTTATAGAAGGGCCTGCCGATTAATGTCGATTGTCAACAATTGAAAAGTCATATAGGGTACAACTACATTCGAGAAAATAATATATCACTGAATGATGAGGGGAAGGAATGCGCCGCAATTTACATATGTGCATTAATCAGAAATGACAGGTGGTCTTAGATACTTCACATCTACCTTCCTTATTGCCCTTTTTTCAATTTGCGTTTTGTTAGTCCTAGCGCGGCGCACGGATGAAGTTAAAACCCTGCGTTGGGCGCATGTCTATGAAACAAGCTCGCCCTATCATATCGAAGCTCTTAATGCGGCTGAAGAGTTTTCTAAGCGAACAGACGGACGGTATCGTATCAGAGTTTATTCCGCCTCCTCCTTAGGAAATGAAGTCAGCATAAATGAAGGCCTGCAATTAGGGGCTGTTGATATTATTTACACTGGGGCTTCTCTAGCGGGACAATATTATCCTCCTCTAAGCATCTCAGACTACCCATATGCGATCAAAGATTTAGCCCATTGGAAAGCCTATCGTGAGAGCGCTCTTTTTGATGACCTAAGCGACGGGTATTTCAAGGCAACGGGCAATGAAATCTTGAATTTGGTTTACTATGGCTTCCGCCATACCACCTCCAATAAACCTATTCATTCACCGGAGGACATGATAAATTTGAAAATCAGAGTTCCTCAAGCGCAGCCTTTTATGATGATGCCTCAAGAAACGGGTGCAAATCCAACACCTATGCCATTTCAAGAAGTTTATTTAGGACTGCAGCAAGGCGTTGTAGAAGCCGGCGAAAACCCACTCACCACTATTTATTACAAGCGGTTTTATGAAGTTCAATCGCACATTAGCCTGACAGGGCACATCGCAAACTCTCTAGTCATTATCGGGGCCGGAGACATGTTAAAATCAATGGCCCCCGCAGATAGTGAAACATTGCGCGACGTTATAAATGCAGCTTCGGAGCGCGCGATCAAAATCATTACTGAACAAGAGATTGAACTTGTAGATTGGTATCGTCGAAACGGCGTCACAGTCATTGAACCAGACCGACAAGCTTTCATTGATGCGGTAGAGCCTGCCCTGACCCGCCCAGGATTACCTTTTTCGCCAGAAGACTTTTCTAGATTGCAGGAACTTATACCGGAGGTCACAAAATGACCCCATCTTCTAATACTAAAAAATTCGTATTGGACTGGCTTTCCAAAACCGCCGAACAGCTCGCGATTATTCAGTTTACGGCCTTGATGATTATTGTGTTTCTGCAATTTTGCACACGCTATCTTCTCAATGACAGTCTTGCATGGACCGAAGAAATAGCCCGATATTTACTCGTTTCCTTAATGTTCACGGGCAGCCTTCTTTTAGCGCAAAAAGGGGAGCACATCTTTCTGGAAGTGACCTATCGATTATCCCCGTGCGCGAATACAAAACCTTTAGCTTTATTTTCTGCCGTCATTAGTTGTCTTTATTATCTAACCTTGACGATTTTCGGAACCCTCTTGGCGCTTAAAACAGAACAGTCTCTGATATCTATTCCCTTCCCCAAGGCTCTTATCTATGGCTTCATTGTTCTGACATTGGGCCTATGCGCTTTGGTCTGCGCAGTGAGGCTTTCAATCTTGTTCTCGAAAACAAGTGAGGAAATTTATGCCGACATTGAGAATAACACAGAGCAGGTAGGATAATAGGTTGGCTGAGTTACTCTTACTTTTTGCAATATTATTCACGCTTATCGCGATGGGCGCACCCATCCATATCAGCTTAGGCGTGAGTGGGTTAATGTTTTTTGTTGCAGAAGGACTTCCATTAACGGCTGCTACTCAAACCATCGTTAATGGCACAAACAGTTTCACATTAATCGCAATACCCTTTTTTATCTTTGCCGGGCACTTGATGAATGAAGCAAAGATAACGGACAAAATATTCGCCTTTGCGAAAGCCCTTGTCGGGTGGATGCCCGGGGGCTTGGGCCACGTCAATATTGGCTCCAGTGTCATTTTTGCGGGCATGTCCGGGGCTGCAGTTGCGGATGCCGGCGGTCTTGGCGCGATAGAAATTAAGGCGATGCAGGACGCAGGTTACGACAAACCTTTTTCGGTAGGCTTGACGGCGGCCTCATCAACAATAGGACCCATTATCCCGCCCTCTTTGGCATTAATTATCTACGGTGTTATCGCTGAAGTCTCAATTGGAGAGCTTTTCGCAGCGGGGTTAATTCCGGGCCTTATTATGGCTCTTGCCCTTATGGTCATGGTGACATGGTATGCTATCCGCCGTAACTATCCACGCGACACATCATTCAGCGCTCGCCAAGCTATGCTCACAGCCCGTGCAGCCATGCTGCCATTACTAACGCCCGTTATAATCATTGGAGGCATTGTATCAGGTGCTTTTACACCGACTGAGTCAGCCGTAGCCGCAGTATTCTATACTCTCTTTATCGGCATCGTTTTGCACAAGACCTTGACCTTTGCCTCAATTTACAATGCGGCGCTGGAGACGATAAAGACAACTGCTGCGGTTTTGATGATTGTCGCTTCGGCTGCATTATTTGCCTGGGTGTTAACAGCCAACCAAGCTGCGGGATTGCTGACAGACTCTCTTCTGCCTGTTTCCGAAAACCCAACTTTAGTTCTCTTCGTGATGATGGGTATTGTATTTGTATTTGGGTTTTTCATGGAAACGATTGCAGCCATTACAATCTTGGTACCGTTGTTTTTACCTACGGCCTTAATCGCTGGCATCGATCCTGTTCACCTCGGAATTGTCCTAGTACTAAATCTGATGATAGGGTTGCTTACACCGCCTGTGGGCATGGTGCTTTATGTGCTCGCAAAGGTCTCTAACACGCGCTTCACGGATTGCGTGAAGGCCGTGTTGCCTTTCCTTGTACCTTTAGTCGGCGTCTTAATTTTACTGATTGTTTTTCCGCAAATAACCCTTTGGTTACCTCAAAAACTTTATCCTTAAATATTAACCTGTGACATGTTTTATGTACTGCCCATGAGTCGGCATTTGCCGCGTGATTTCAGACACAGCGTGACGTATTTGGGCCATTGTGTTTTGTAGCGCTGAAGCGTCAACCGCATTTGCGACTGGGTTATAAACTTCAGTGCCGAAGCCCTGCCCTTCCATAACGGCAAGCCAACTGTCTAATTTAAAAAGGTCATATTCGTAATGCACATAGTGTCCGGCCTTGTTGAATAGATGCATTCTGTGGGACAGGGTTTCCGGCAGTTCTAAATCACCCATATATTTCCAGAACGGTGTGTCATCACGTTGGGTAGCCACATAGTGCAGTAGAATAAAGTCACGGATGCGTTCATATGTCAGCCCCATCACGCGATTATATTCAAGCGCGTTTGCCGGGTTAAATGAAAGATCCGGCATTAGCGCGATTAAGCGAACAAGTCCCTCTTGAACCAGGTGTATCGAGGTCGATTCCAGCGGCTCCAAAAAGCCGGAGGACAGTCCCAATGCGATACAATTTGCTTTCCAAAAAGATTTTCGACGACCTGTTGTAAAGGCAAGATGCCTCGGCTCGGTCAACATTTCAGAATCAAGATTATCTAATAATATCTGCGTGGCGGCATCTTTGTCCATAAAACGACTGGAATAAACATGTCCATTTCCTATGCGTGTTTGGAGCGGAATACGCCATGTCCAACCGGCTTCTCTGGCCGTGGCAATAGTATAAGGCTTAGGATCTTCGATAACTTTAGAGTGGGCAGTGACGGCCCTGTCCATGGGCAAAAGTTCAGACCAGTCTTCATAACCTGCTTCCAGAGCGCCTTCGATTAAAAGCCCTCTAAAGCCAGAACAGTCAATAAAGAAATCACCTTCAATCTTTTCACCCGACTCCAATTTAATGGATGTCAAAAAACCCGTTTCAACGCTCAACTCGGTATCAATCACTTTTCCTTCAATGCGTCTAACACCCTGTGACTCCGCAAATTTCCGTAAGAATTGTCCGTATAATGTGGCATCCAAATGATAAGCATAAGGAATCCGAGAGGCTAATGATGTGGGATCCTCAATGGGCCTCATGAACTTATCAGCGCGTGCGGCCATGATATTAAGTGAATAGGCTTCTAAGGGATGGTTTTCTCCCATACTCTTCATCCGCGACCAGAAATGATAGAAAGGTAGCTCTCCCATGGGCACCCCATATTCACCAAATGGGTGCATGTAGCTCTCGCCTAATTTTCCCCAGTCAACGAATTCAATTCCGAGCTTATATGTGGCTTTAGTCTCTTTGAGGAATGTCGCCTCATCAATCCCCAGCATATTATTAAAGTTTTGGATGTGGGGAATTGTCGCTTCGCCGACACCGATAGTGCCGATCTGTGCTGCCTCGACTAACGTGACGTCTACACCTGTTGGAATTAAATGCCTTGCCAGGAGCGCTGCGGACATCCATCCCGCTGTGCCGCCCCCAACAATAATAATTTTCTTCAACGGGTGATTGTTCATTTAAATATCTACTTTCATCGCTATTTTGTTTTTGTTTAAACGTTGCAAAGAGAAAAAATACTAACTTACTTTGCTCCAGACTAAGTCATAATGAATAAGGCTAAAAAGCTTCTTTTCCTTTGGAAGATGTCGTTAGAACGTTTATAAATCAGTCTCACAATAAAGCCAGAGAACAATATGCCAGACGTCGCAATAGCTCCCGATACATTGGACAGTGAAAATAGAAAATTCTCTCAAAAATGTCTAACAAAGCCTGTTCTTCTCAACAGCATACCCAAAAGCGGCTCTCACCTTTTGCGCAATATTCTGAGAATGTTTGTACCCGTTGATCAACTATACAAGGCACAATTCATCCAATGGCCTAATCTGAATCAACATCTCGACGCTTTTGATACACGGAAAAACTACCTGATATCGGCCCATCTTCTTTATTCTGATAAATCAGCAATGCTCGCTAATCGGACACAAAAAATTCTGTTGGTTCGCGACCCCTATGACTGGGCATTGGCGCAGGCCCGCTTTTTCGTTTCAGATGTCTTTTCAAGTAATTTCGATCATATAAAAAGTGGCTCTCTCACAGTTGATGATTTAATTGGACTCATGATTTTTGGTATTCATCAAAAGTCTCCACCTCTTCGTCAGCAATATGAGTTGTACGCTGCCGCCTGGCTGGCAACAGACATATATCTTGTGCGATATGAGGACCTGCTAAAGAACATCAAGAACATTACAACATACGAAGCAAAAACATATTTTCAAAAACTATTATCTGCCTGTGGAATTATAATGCCTAGAGATTGGGAACAACGCGTCATTATTGGAGCCGATCGAAAGCAAAGTGCTACGGCGCGTGAAAATCTAAACAAAACTCCTTCCGTTTTTAATTTTCCAGATGAGCTCCCTTTGAAACACAAAGAACTAATTGATTATGCCGCTCCAGGGATTCGCGCGCTTTTCGGGTATACCTAACCCTCAAAAAAAAACGGCCATAAAAATGGCCGTCTAAGTTAACGGGAATACCCAAGGCTAAATATTTAAAAGTCCACGCGCACTGCTACGCGGAAGGTCTTGCCGGTATTAAACTCATTGACTGTCCGGCCCTTAAATACTGAGCCATCGTCAAGCGGATTACCTTCCACATAATTCACAAGGGCTGCCCCACCGCCTAACGGATTTTCAGGTAACTGAACGCTGGTACTCGTAAAATATGTCCTGTATGGCTGATCAAGAAGATTTGACGCATTAAATGAGAATGACACTTGATCATTCACCTTGTAGTTTCCTGAGAAGTCTAGTGTCTCACGACCCTCACGCCAAATTCTACCGAGTGCATTGCCAGAGGTCCGGCTTACCAAAGAGTCTGATTGACCACCATAAGCCAAACGAAGCTGATGACCATCTCTTTGCCAAAAACCGGTGACGTTGTAAGAATGCTTAGGTGTATCTGGTATTTGAATGCGGTCTAGGGCATCTCCAGACAACCCGGATGTATCCTCACCAAACTTACTATCCTGATAAGTATAGTTTGCCGTTAGGCCTAGCCCGCTGAAAATGCCCGGTAGAAATGTATAATTCTGTGAATATTGAAGTTCAACACCTGTGATATTTGCAGAAGCTGCATTTCTAGGCTGCGATGCATTAAACAAAGCGCAGACTGTATCAGCATCATTTCCATAAATCATTTCCTGGACGTAGGCGGGGTTATAACCGTATTGCCACTCACTTATGATTTCAGCATAACAATTATCGGCGGTGACACTCGCATCATCAAGAATTAGCCCATCGACAGAGATTTCATCACCATTTTGGAATTCTGTTTTGATATCTCTCAAGCGCACTTGAGCATTTTCAACTTCCAGAAGATCCTTCAATTTCTTATGGAAAAACCCAACAGAAAGCAAAGCATCTTTCTCGAAGTACCACTCAACAGAGGCATCAAAGTTCGTTGACTTCAATGGCTCAAGCTGTGTGTTGAAAAGATTGATTCTATGAGTACGTGTTGCCGGATTTCCCCATCCAGTTTCAGTCGCAATAAATCCAGCGCGAGTTTGCTCAATCTCTGGCCTTGTCATTGTCTGTGAGACCGCGCCGCGCACTATCCACTCATCATTGACAAGATAATTTAGATTTAGATTTGGCAAATAGACTTCATAAGAATGAGAGCCCGACGAAGCCGCATCGCGCACATTATTAGCAGGGCCTGAAGCGAACGATCCGTCAGGGTTTTGCTGAAACCCAGTTGAGATGATGTCATTATTTGTCCAAAAGAAATTATTATATCGACGCAAGCTAGTTGGGAAAAACCCTTGATTAGATAGGTTTGAAGGATCCACCAAAAATGTGTCGTGACAAGGTGCCGAATTCGGTAGTGGCGTATCGTCTGAACGGTCAACTGTACCATTCGCGTCAAACCCTAAGCCATCGACGCGCCCTAACACTTCTTGGAAACCGCCAGGTAATCCCGCATTGGATGGTAAATCAGGACAAGCCGGCAATGAGGCGTTTGTTAAAGCGCGTAGATTGCGCAGATCGTATACCCGCTGGTTCCGGCCAAAAGACTCGCTGAAGGCATTTATCCCGGAAAAGCCTGTGGTTGACAACTCAGTTTCAACATAGCGGAGACCTATATCACCCGTAAGTCGACCGTCTAAAAATTCGAAATTTGCTTTACCATAAAGTGCCAAGTTTTCGAACTCAGCAGACCTAGTCTCCAAATTATTAATCTGTAAAGCTGTTCCATCGTCTGCTGCCACGAAATTAAAGAAAGCTACGGGGTCTATTGAAGCGAAGCCATCTGAAATCGCGTTTCCGCCCAAACCTATCCCCTCCAAGAAATTATTTGGAGCAACGATTAAACCAAATGGCTGCACGGGAATCTGGTCTAAAGCACCAGAAGCATTTACTGGTTCACCAGTCAAAGGATTCACAACAGTCGCTGCTGCATCCTTGTTGACAACAACACCGTTCTGGTCGTCAGTGAACTTTTCCCGTTTTGTATACTTACCACCAAACTCAAGTGACGAGAAACCAAATTTTCCACCTAGATCATAGTCAGCATCCAGATAAATAGCCTTAGTCTCATCCTCCACAGCCGTTAAGATTTGACTCAAAACACCTGGAGATTTGGCCAGAAGGTCATCGGGGTTATTTCCGGATAGAGAAACATTGTCGTGGCCACGCGTCAATATTGGTTGTCCCCAAGTACCCAAAATTCCGTCCGCTGCAAGCTGCGCGACTTGCGCCGCAGTTGGCTCCGTTACTACGCTACCAAGATTGACAAATGATTGACCGGTCACTGGCTGACAAGCTCCGGAGGTGCAGTCATAGCCAACCGGCTGCAAATTCGCAGGGTCAACAAAGTGCCGAAGGTGCACGCTATTTTCACGTGCCGACTGTAAGTTCACAAACGTGCGCTGTTTCGGCGTTTGCTCAGACTTTTGATAACTACCACCGACATTCAGCGTGAGGTCACCAAATAATGTCTGCTCAAAATCCAATGAAGCGGAGAGATTTTCATTTTCAAACTCATTCGACGAAGCATTTATGTCGGATGTTTCAAAACGTCGCAAGGTACGTACCCAAGTCCGGCTTTCTGGATCCAAAACCATCCAATCCGCGGGATCTTGAAACGGAGTAGGCGTACCGTTTAAATCTCCATTTTGTGAATTATAAGGGGACCCCACATTATTGAAATTGGGTCCGCGAGACTGATCATTATTTCTCACGACAGAAGAGTGTGTCACGTTATCTATGTCTTGAAGGGAATAATTGAAGTTGGCGTTTATATCTGTCGTGTCAGTGGGCTTCCACTGCACAGCAGCGTCAAGTGCCGTCCGATCGCGCTGACCATTTGTCACGGAATAGGCGAGGGTTCGGGGAGCAACTCCGTATAATATTGCATCGGCACCTGTGTAACCACCACTTGTTGATTGATAGACATTCCCATCTGTATCAACAGCATGAAATGATCGCGCCGAATTGTAATCGTTCGCAGCAAAAATGTCCTGACGAATTGAGTTTGTTTCCCTTACGCCATTGACGATAATTCCGAGAGTATCGTTAAAAAATGTCTCAGAGACTGTCCCGGACAACTTGTAATCTTCAACATTTAGCGGCTTGCTTCGAACGCTGTCATCTAAGGTTTGCGAGTTCCAACGCCCTTGCGCGGTTACCGTACGAATATCCTTATTAAGTTCGAGCGGCTTACGGGTAATTAAGTTAACCAAGCCACCTAGGGAACCCTCTTCATCGTCTGCCGATGGCGTTTTGATCACTTCAACCTTTGCCAGAATATCCGCTGAGTAGCTTGAAAGGTTCACACCTTGGTTAAATTCAGTTGACCCTTGAGTTACGCCGTTCAATGTGACAACGGTTTGGTCTGCATTGGCACCACGAACCGTGATAAACGCCCCCTCTCCCCCCTGTTCCGTAATACTAACACCTGATACGCGGTTTAACGCCTCGGCAATGTTTTGGTCTGTCGATTTGCCAATATCTTCCGCATTAATCGTATCAACAATTTGCTGCGCCCTGCGCTTGTCGTCCAATGATTTTGCAATAGAGGCTCGAATTCCCGTAGCGACAATCTCATCGACTTCCGCGTCATCAATAGTCGTGTCTTGTGCCAAAGCAGCTTGACTCAACGCCACCATAGCAATCGTTGAACTCGCTGAGAGTAATATTTTTTTTGTTGATACAGATAACATTATGCATCTCCCCTTGAAAAGTTTATGTCACTTTTATTGTTATGCTCCTTCGATAACGCCGATTCACAAATGATGCAATAGTAAATTGTCAACAATCTGCATGTTTGCAATATTGTTGCTAGTTATTGTAAAAATGTCACAGCAGATAGAACTATGAAATGTGGAGCGCTGCTCTTTGCTTGCGCTGTCGAATGACTCGCGCTATATAATGTCAACAATCAACAATGTGATAATAGATTTTGACTAAGGCACCGAAAACAAGCTGGGCGATAGCAATAATTAGCGTGCTCTTTATACTGGTTATACTGGGAGCGGCCAATCTGATGCCGCTGACCGGCACTGAGGGGAACGGATTTGGTCGTTTCCTCGGTCGATTTCATCCTTTAGTCTTGCATTTTCCGGTAGCCTGCTTGTCCCTCGTAGCTCTGCTCGAGCTTTCTCGCCTCTCTAAGAAATTTAGTCAGCTCAAGGAGCTTATTGGCCCGATGCTCATATTTGCGGCATTTTTCGCCTGCGTGACTGTTTTACTCGGGCTGCTATTGGGCATGAATGAAGGGCATTCGGGGGCGCTTATTGACCGCCACAGATCCAGAGGCATCGCAGTCGCCATACTTTCGTGCCTTGCCACGGCCCTTTATTACACGGCCACGCAGACAGAAAAAAGAGTCATATGGGCAGGGTACGCCGCAAGTTTCGTCTCGGCAATGGGCATGATGGGATTAGCCGCTCATGATGGTGGCTCGCTTGTTCACGGCCCGACATATTTGGCTGATCATGCCCCTGACTTCCTGAAGCCAATTCTTATCACTCACGCAGCAGAGCCCGTTCAGAAGAGTGACGTCCTAGAAAAGACCTATGGCGAAGGCTCACCTCTTTCCGATGCGTTACTATCACGCTTTGACAGCGATGTGGGTAGCTTCTTCGGCGGATACTGTTCCCGCTGCCACGGAGATAGCAAGCAGGAAGCCAATGTAAGGCTGGATGCTTTTGATGAAACTTTAACAGCTCATGATAGCGCATATAATTGGCGCCGCGTCATGGGTGTTTTGGGGGCTCATCGCATGCCGCCCGAAAATGCCAAGCAACCCTCTGCCCAGCAGCGTGCGGCGGCGATGAATTGGATTCAAAGTGCCCTGGAAGCTAATGCCTATGCCAAACGTGCAAACCAAGAAAATGCGCCGCTTCGCCGCCTTAATCGGCGCGAAATAAATCACAGCTATCAGGATTTATTCGGTGTCAGTGTTGATTTTGTAACGCGCTTGCCGGCCGATGCAAAATCGGAACATGGCTATGATACCGATGCCGAGCTATTAATGGTGTCGATGTCTGATTTACGTCTTTATCATGATGTGGCGCGCGACGCCGTTGAGACCTATGTTCATTTTGGAGAGCGCGAAAACAAGCGTGATCACTATTTTATTGAAATGGAGAATGTCTATCACTTTGGCCGCCAAAAAGGCGCCAGCTTGTCTTATGAGCGGGCTGCCAAAGCCATGTCGGAAACGCAGTTCAAGCGCATGAAACAAAACCGTGCAGGCAAACCGCTTAAATATAGAGATAGGAAATATGGCCCATTGCCTCACGGTCCTATTCCCAATGGCGATGTTCCAGGGGTGGGTGAAGGCCGCGGCTTTGCCCGTTTGCATGAGCAATTTATGCTGCTCCATACTCCTCATACAACCGGAGAAGTGACTGTTCGCGTCCATGCCGCCATGAGCCCCGGTAAAGAGGGCGATGACAGCAAGCCTCGCCTGCGTCTTGAAGCCGGATGGCGCAACATTCAAAGCCTGCGCGTCAAAGTCATAGGCGAACAGGATATAACGGCGACTAAAGACGCCCCTGAAATCGTTGATTTTAAATTTCGGCTTGAAGAGGTAATCGCGCCGGAGACTGCACGGTGGGATGATGAAGGTGATGATCGTTGGGTCTTGCTGGTGCTGTCGAATTATGCCCGCCATGAAAACGGTATATTGGCCGGATCCATCTACGGCCAAATTGATATGGAGCTTCCCTCTTCTGCAACAGAAGCTCAACCCTATCTAGATCAAGCCGCGACAGCCGCTGAACAACAAAAAAATGGACTAGCTCATTGGAAAAGAGGCGGCGTGCCTTATCTCTACTTGGATGCCGTTGAAGCGAAAATAGTACCTGCGCAGACGGACCCTCAAGCACCTTGGATTTTACCCCCCCCACCAGATGCGAATGTAAGCGGCTCTCCCTTGGCGGCTGAAACTGTCATTGTCCGTGATATTCTAACCCAATTCCTCCCGAAAGTGTTTCGCCGCAGGGTAACTGAAGGCGAGATAGATCATTATGAAGACCTTTTCAAAAAAATGCGCGAAAGCGGAGATAATTATGAATATAGTGTCAGAGAGACTTTAGCCTCCGCTTTGATTTCTCCGGCCTTTCTTTATGTGGGATACCCGGCGCCGAGCCTTAAAGCAGCAGGTTCGGATGAACGTGAATTGCTGATTGCGCGAAATAATTACCTGGCCTCTCGCTTGTCCTATTTCCTATGGTCATCGATGCCGGATGCTCAACTCAGAGACCGTGCAGCGGTCGGACAGCTAACCGATCCCGCCACTCTTTCATCCGAAGTTGACCGCATGTTAGCAGACCCGCGCGCACGGCGGTTGACCCGCACGTTCGCGCAGCAATGGACCCAACTACATAAGCTTTCGAACACATCAGTATCGGAAGAGCTTTATCCCGAATATGGGCCTCAGTTCGCACAACTCTTGATTGAAGAAACCATTGCAACATTTGACGATAATTTTCGAAACAATCGCGATGCCCGGGAAATGTTCTCATCAGAGTATATGATGCTTAATCAGCAACTTGCGCGCCACTACGGGATAGAGGGTGTGAAGAGTGGTGACATAGAGCGTGTCCATGTTGGCGAAATGCCTGAGCGGGCGGGACTGCTGACCCAAGCCAGTATTTTGACAATGAATTCGAACGGGCAAGACTCGCACCCGATTAAGCGTGGCGTCTGGTTATTGGAACGTGTCCTTAACGACCCACCGCCCCCCCCGCCCCCTTCCGTACCTGAACTGGATACAAATAATCCACTTTTAGCAGGTCTCACACTCAAGCAACAAATCGAACATCACCGCAGTCTTAGTGCCTGTTCGGGGTGTCACGAAAAAATTGACCCCTGGGGAGTCATTTTTGAAAATTTTGATGCAACAGGACGCTGGAGAGATACGGTTGATGTCAATGGTGAGAACGTCACAATCGACGCAAGTTCGACTTTGGACAATGGTACGGAACTGGGAGATATTTCTGAACTGGCCGATTACCTCACCATCGAGAATGAATACAGCCTTATGAAAGGCTTGGTCTATCATTACATGGTTTATGCACTGGGGAGAGAATTGGATGTTCTGGATGAGGCTGAGGCTGAGGCCATATACACAAGCTTTCGCGCCTCCGGTTATAAGCTCACGGCATTGACGAAATATATCGTTCAAAGCGATGCGTTCACAAACAGAGAGCGAGTGCCGCACGAAGGTCAGAAAGGTTAGTCTTATGAAAAATCGGTACATGTTTACGGATCGCCGTACGATTTTACGCTCTGCAGGTGCTTCGCTTTTATTACCGGGCTTGGCTTCGCTAACGCCGTTATTGGCACAGGCGCAAGATGACAGTGCCAATAAAACCAAAGAAGCCCCTAAACGCTTATGTTTCGTTTTCTTTGGCATGGGCGTCTCGCTACCGCCTAAAGATCATGTCGCTCATAATGACTGGCACTGGTTTCCGCATGATTTAGGCCGGGATTACACCTTCACTAAATCAATCGCAGCGCTGGAACCCTACCGTGGCAAAATTAGCTTTCTCTCCGGACTTTCTCATCCACGCACCCGGACGATGTATTCCCATTCAACAGGCGGTTATTTCCTAAGCGGCGCCGACCCAGAAGCACCTGCCGGAAATTCCATTTCAGCGGACCAATTATACGCGCAACATGTAGGCGTTCATACGCGCTATCCATATATTACTATGGCTTCCGAAGGCGGCATTGGTGACTTCCGCCGACCTAATACGCTATCCTATACAAGCAGCGGGCAGCCTATTCCTTCCATCGGGACACCGCGCGCTGTTTTCAATGAAATGTTTGGCGTGCAGAAAGGCAGCAAAGCTGACATCCAGCGGGCCTTCCGCCGCGATAAATCTATTTTGGATGCGGTCGCGCCTGATCTACAAAACCTACAGAGAAAAATATCCGCCCAAGACCGCGCCCGACTGGAACAATACCTAACGGCTGTGCGCGCATTAGAAACGCGGCTAGACCGTGCCGAGGCTTGGTTGGGCATACCCAAACCCGATGTCGCGGCCACTGACTTCACCCTTGATACAGACCCCATTGAAGATGGACCGACATCTTTCATAGATGCAATGTATCAACTAATGCACACGGCCTTCCTCACCGATAGCACCCGTATGATTACCTACATGAAAGTCAAAGAGTCGCCGGGCGGCTTGGCAGCTCGCTTCCCTGAAGCCTTGGGATTACCACATCACCACTCGCTCTCTCATGATTTTAATGAAGAAGGCGGCTTTGAGCGTTGGGGGCAATATGATTCCTATTTGTCGGAACGATTTGCCGGCTTCTTGAAAATGATGGATGAAACTAACGACCCCCATGCGGAAGGTTCGTTGTTGGACAATACGCTCATACTTTATGGATCAGGCACAAGCGACGTTCATAATCCAAGGAACTTCCCCCTAATTCTCGCTGGCGGAAAAAACTTTGGCTTAAAGCATGGCCATCACTTACGCTTTGAGGAGAGCGTCCCAATGACGAACCTCTTACTAACACTCATGCAACAGCTTGGATTGGAAACTGATAAATTCTCAGATAGCACAGGTACAATTTCTGAGATTTTGATATAGGCATTGGCCTCTGATTTTCGTGAGCTTTAGTTTATGTCTTGAACATCCATAACGAGTTCACCCCATTTGCGTTGGTTCTCAATATCATGCTCAAGGCCTTGGTCATCAGCAATTTGGAAACGCTTTAGCGCAGGTGTTTTACTTGTCGCCTGATAGAGCCAGTAGGCTTCCGCTTTCAACGCTTCATCAATAGGCTTGTCGATACTTTCATAGACCATTTGTTTACAGGCATTGATCGACTCTGCCGGGAATTTGGCGATACGCTTAGCAAGACTGTCTACATATTCACCAATCTCGTCCGGCTCCAGGGCCTTGTTGATGGTACCGAGACGTTCGGCATCGTCGGCGTCATAGTCCTGCGCGCTAAGAATAATCTCAAGCGCTTTGCCCAGACCTGTCTGGCGCGCCATACGGGATGCACCGCCGC
>JAHDCL010000072.1 GCA_020629875.1 Hellea sp. | reverse complement strand
GCATGAATATAACCCGGATAAGGCGGGCGGAATAGAGCTGCAGTTTAACTTTTACAGCCTTGTTTCGAGTTTTTTTATTCTCGTGTCTTGAGCGCGCAAGCGCTCAAAGACATAAGTATCGGCTGTGTAATCGGACGCACTCATTGCCTCCAACATCATCCGTAGTTTCTTCCAAAAACCGGTTTTGTTTACGACTTCAGTCATTAATCAGTCCTTACTGGTGAATGTAATAGCTATTAAGTCTGCAGGGCTTTTACGACGACGCCAGTATCCGCAATCGTCTTGTTGAACGATATCGGCGTCCAATCGAATAGCTGCCGGGTTCTCGAATTATCAGCGCTGACATTCATGCCCAGGAATCCCAGCATGCCTTTGGCTTCGCGATCAAAGATTGCGGAGAGACGTATCATAAAGTTAGGCGCAAAACGCGTGCTTGGGCCCTCATAACCTTCGTCTTTAAGGATTTGGGCCACATCCGCAAAACCACGCGGCTTCGAGTCGGACGCTATGATTCTTTGTCCTGCCGCGCCGTCGTGAGTCATGGCCAGGACATGAAGCTTAGCCACGTCCCGTACATCCACCATGGGCATTGCAAGTCGCGGCACCATCGGCAGTTTACCCTTTAACATCTGATCGATAAAACCCATACTCGCGCCAGTCAGATTATCGCCCAATGGAGGCCCATAAACCGCACCGGGATTTATGACGACCAATTCCATTTTATCAGTACTGGCCTGAGCGTTCACAAAGTCCCATGCGGCCTTCTCAGCCAGGGTTTTACTCTTGATATAAGTGCTGACATCCTTTGCATTGACATCCGTCCAGTGATTGGGCGTCACTGTTCCACTTTTCATACTTCCCATCATAGATACGAGAGAGCTCGTTAGAACAACTCTCTTGATCCCGGCATTTTCGGCCGCATGCAGTGCACGCAAGGTTCCCTCAACTGCTGGATTAATCATCTCCGCTTCAGATTTCGGATTTGCGACAGCGAAAGGAGACGCGACATGGACAACAAAGTCGCTGCCTTCAGCCGCTTCGTCCCAACCTTCATCTTTGGAAAGATCCAGCTCGACAATCGACAATTTTGACGTATCGACAGATGCGGCTTTTAAAGTGTCGCGGACCTGTTTCTCTTTGGATTTGCTGCGGACCGAGCCGCGGACATGGTAACCCTCTTCCAAAAGAAGTTTCGCCACGTGGAGACCGATATATCCTGATGCACCGGTTAATAATACTGTTTTAGTCATTGGATTTACTTTCGAAATTGTTCTCAACAAACCTCGATGTGAGGTCTTGATTAATTTCGTACTACATGGTACTTAAACATAAGTCAACAATAAAATACCGATAGGTACGAAATAATGAACGATAGTGAAAAACGAGGCCGAGGCCGACCCAAAAGTCTTAACCGCGAACATGTCATTGCCACGGCAATGGAACATTACTGGGTAGATGGTCCGGCAAATGTCTCAATAAACGAGATCAGCAAGCGTGCCGGTGTTTCGAAACCTGGCCTTTATAGAGAATTTGGGGGTGAAGATGGCCTGCAGAAGGCCGTACTCGAAAGTTATCTCGACTCGGGTCTTAAACCTCTATATGAGGTTTTAGAGATTGATCGGCCTTTTAAGGACGCAGTCCAGGCCCTGATTAATCTATTTCTGGAAAGCCGCCCCCTCTTCGCGTCGCCAAGAGGATGTTTACTTAGGGATATGCGCTCTTGCCAGGACCAGCTTGGAGCAGACACCAATGAGACGATCGATCGGCTCCATAGCGAGTCTATTGATCAATATGCGGCCTGGATTGAGCGCGCAAAGACCAAAAATGAAATCAACGACATACCTACTGACCTTGCTGCAGAATATGTGGACTTGCAATTTGGCAACGCAATGTTGCTTCTCAAGCGCAATGAACCAGACGAGATGGTTGAACAAATGATGCGTTTGTCATTCTCAGTTTTCACCCCCAAACAGTAAGGTGACTATCACCCCCGACCAAGCCCTTTTCAATGCAACGAGGCACGGTTGACAGCTCGCGCAATAAATGGCTTTCACGGAAGCGCCAGCACGTTCTATTGAAGATCTCAATAAAATGATGGAAGGGTAAAGAATATAGCTACTTAATACCTCATATCCGACGTTAGAGAGTGTCCTATTTTGGGCGATTTTAAGACACTCATGTGATGTCTGTTAGGGTGGCAAAGCGGATGCGAAAGTCAGGATTTTCTCCTTGGAAAATTGCGAATCCATTTCCCTTTATGAAGATTACAAAAATGCTTATGGCCATTTCAGTAAAGATATTTGCAATTGCCCTTAAGATTATCTGCGCCCAGAGCTTTACTGGGCAAGATTCCTTTTTGAGGAATAGCCGACATATGTTCAGTGGCTTATTTTGGGCGTTTAAGGACACTCACGGGATGTCCGCTATGCCCCCTCATTGCCATTAAATTTTCCTCTATCCTCGCCTAAAACGCCTTCAATCCCCTTATCTCTGCGAGATAAAAAGATAAATCCTCACCGTCAAAAAGGCGGCTATGTTTGCATCATTAAACAACTTGATGAGAGAGGAAAGGAGAGAGACGAGAGGATGACCCGCCCAGACGTGATGCTTAAATCTCTGCTTCTGAATACCATCTCTCATGGGGCGGTGGATTATGTTTGCGCGCCAAAGATGTTCACGGTTCGGGTTACGGCGGCTTATGGGGATGGTGCGGCGCAGGGCCACGGGGCGCTCGCGCCATCTCTCACTGCGCCGATGAGTTTTTTGGCGTGGGTACAAATGTGGCTACGCCTTATATTGGGGCTAGAGGAGAGAGCTGGGCTGTCTCGTGATTCCGCCGGTCGTTATGCGGTTCCTTTAATTTCCTACAGAGAGGTTGAGCCCCACACATTGCATAAGCCAGCGGCCAATAACCTTGAAGCGTTGATGCGCTTTGCCCCCGATAGCAGGGGCGCGGGCTTGACCGTGAATCAGTATCGGGAGCGCTTTACGCGGCTATCCGTTTTGGGGCGGGTGCTGATCTACCGCTTTCTTGCCCTTTTGAGGCTCTGCGCGCCCCGCGCCGTACCGGCGATGGGTTTCGGTCGGTCAGCTTTTTGCCAAGCGCCGCTACGCCCGGATTAGTGTCGTCTTTTGGCATATTAAACGTCCTAACGTCCGGCCTTAACCCGCGGGGCGAACCTATCGCGCTGGGCGAGTTTCAGATTCTTGAAAAAACACCGGAGTAGCGGGGGCCTTATCAATTGACCCCGCCCCATTGACGGCTTATTTCACCCCTAAGAAACGACTCTAAAGAAAGCACCTATGTCAAATTCAAATGACGATGTAATCATAGTGACGACCACGCGCGTAGCCTGTGATGGCGGCGGCGGGGCTTTGGGGCATCCCAAGACTTATTTGGATATGGGACAGGACGCCGAAGTCACATGCAAATATTGCGGCCGAGTCTTCAAGCTCGATCCGAACGCTACGCCTGCCGCGCATTAATTTTACGGTTCAAATCGGTATCGCTTGACCACGCCTGTCGCGGCTTGGGGGACGCCGCCAACGGTTTTTGGGTTAAAACGCGTACGCATCGCTGCGCGCTCCGCGGCCTTGATAAATGATTTTTCATAACGCTCCGCCTGTATATCGACGAGCTCTGTCATCGCGACTTTCCCCTTTTCATCAATATTGAGCTTGAGGGTGACAATGGCTTTAACGCCTCTTCGCATGGCTTTGCGCGGATAGCGCGGCGTCACGCTTCGCCGGATACTGGGCTGTATGACCTCTAGCTCGGCAACCTTTGCAGGTTCAGGCGCAGGTTTGGGCGGCTGCACAATGGTTGGCGGGGCGACGGGTCTGGGGCCGCCAGCGAGCATATTATCTGGAATTGTTTTTGGGATAGGGCTTTTTAAATCGGTCAATTTGCGGCTGGGCGTTTTGGGGGTGTCTTTCGTCTGCAAAATTTCCTGACGTAGGTCGCGGATTTCATCCTCGCGCCCCCCCAAAAGTGAGCCGCCCCATTTTGCCTCAAAGCTGTCCAGAGTCGCCAATTTTTCCTCACGCGACGTTTTTGGCGCAAAGATAATATCGGTGACCTCTGTCCAGCGCTCTGCCTCATGGGCATTGATGACATCTAGCTGAGCCTCAACGCTGGGAAGGTAACGGCTTTCAGGATAAGTGGTGACGAAATCTTGAAGGCGCGCGCGGCGCATGGGAGCCGCAATTTCTGAAATGGCTTTGCGGTAGGTTGCTTGTTCGGCGCGTAAATTCACATCCTGAGGCGGGTTCGCAGGCGGGCCGGGGCTCGTCCAATAGACGATGCCAAAAACTAGGGCGAGGCACATGGCAGTGAAGAGCCAAATAAGCAGCCGCTTATCCCCGCGCTCCAGCCCGTCCAGCTCCTCTTGTGGATCGTCAATTGACTGATACACCTGTTTTCAACCCTCCCGGATAAATTCATCCGTCTATTACTGCTTTTAGAGCGAGATTTATACGGCAAAATTAGGGCAGCCTATTGAATAAAGCTAGCCATAGGGTCAAAAGGGCGTTCTGATAAGGATTCTTCATGTCTGCTACGGCTCCCGTCGATAAAAAATCCCATGTCGTCTTGGTTGATGGCTCTGGATATATTTTCCGCGCCTACCACGCTTTGCCGCCTTTAACGCGCAAGTCAGATGGCCTGCCCATTGGGGCGGTAGCCGGTTTTTCAAACATGCTTTTCAAAATGTTGCGGGCCCAAAATGACGATGACCGCCCGACTCATTTTGCCGTGATTTTCGATAAGGGCAGCTACACCTTTCGCAATGAAATTTATGACCTTTATAAAGCCAATCGAAGCGAAACACCTGAAGATCTGATTCCGCAATTTCCGCTGACACGTGATGCCACCCGCGCCTTTGGCGCGCCGGCGATTGAGATGGAAGGGTTTGAAGCGGATGATCTGATTGCGACCTATGCCAAGCAAGCAGAAGCTAAGGGCGCGCGAGTCACAATCATTAGCTCAGATAAAGATCTCATGCAGCTCGTCTCTGACAAGGTCTCGATGCTGGATACGATGAAGAATAAGCAAATCGGGATTCCGCAAGTCATCGAAAAATTTGGGATGGGGCCGGAAAAGGTCACAGAAATTCAGGCCTTGGCTGGGGACTCAGTGGATAATATTCCGGGTGTTCCGGGTATCGGCGTGAAGACCGCTGTTGTTCTGTTGGAGCATTTCGGAGATTTGGAAACATTGCTGCAGCGCTGCGATGAAATCCCGCAAAAGGGTCGCCGCGAAAAGATGATGGCCAATATAGATAATGCCCGCGTTTCGCACGAACTTGTGACGTTGAAAACAGATGTCGATGTCGAAGTTCCGCTCGAAGACACAGCGGTGACCGACCCTGATGTGGACGTCCTTTTTGATTTCCTTGAATTGATGGAATTTCGGACGCTGACCAATCGTGTTCGCGCTGCGCTCGGGGAAGGCGAAACGGACGGCATTCGTAGAGATGATACGAAATTAGATTTCCAGCCCCCTTTTGAGAAATCTGTGCCGGATAATGTCATCTTTGATAAGTCTAAATATGAATGCGTTCAGGATGTTGAGCGGCTAAAGCATTGGATTTCCCGATCTTATGATGTTGGCACAATTGCCGTCGATTTAGAAACGGATAGCCTCGATAGCGCGGCGGCGAATATGGTCGGTGTTTGCTTAGCGGTCGCCGATAATGAGGCTTGCTACATCCCGCTTGGCCATGTCGGCGGCGGGGATATGTTTGGTGATGATAGGCCAAAACAAATTGATATGGATGAAGCATTAGCGCTTTTAAAACCTCTGCTCGAAGACGAGTCTATTTTGAAAGTCGGCCAGAACTTCAAATATGACCTCGGTGTCTTTCAGCGCTACGGGATTATTGCCGCGCCTTATGATGACACCATGCTGATTTCTTATGCTTTAGCGGGCGGGCTCCATGGGCATGGTATGGATTATCTCTCTGAAACTCATTTCGGGCACAAACCTATTGCGTTTAAAGAGATCGCAGGCACAGGCAAAAAGCAAAAGACCTTTGACCAAATTAGCCTCGAAGAGGCCACGCCTTATGCGGCCGAAGATGCGGATGTAACTTTACGGCTTTGGAAGTTTTTGAAACCCAAACTGGTCGCTGAGCAAGTGACTACAGTTTACGAAACATTGGAACGTCCATTACCCACTGTAATTGCAGCCATGGAAAATCACGGCATCAAAGTGGACCGTGCTGAACTGGCGCGCCTCTCGTCCATGTTTGCGCAAAAAATGGCGGGTTTTGAGGCGGAAGCTTATGAACTGGCCGGGACGCAATTTAATTTGGGGTCTCCTAAACAACTGGGCGAAATTCTTTTTGATCAGATGGGGCTTGAAGGCGGGAAAAAGACCAAGACTGGGGCCTGGCAGACGGGGGCAGGCGTGCTCGAAGACCTCGCCGCAAAAGGCGAAAAGCTCCCGCAAACTATTCTGGATTGGCGGCATTTCTCGAAATTAAAATCAACCTATACGGATGCGCTGGTGCAGCAAATTAATCCGCGAACGGGCCGCGTGCATACAAGTTTCGCGCTCGCCGCAACGACAACCGGCCGGCTCTCCTCTTCGGATCCAAATTTGCAAAACATTCCTATCCGAACCGAAGATGGCCGCAAAATTCGCGACGCCTTTGTTGCCGAAACAGGCCATATTTTAGTCGCTGCCGACTATTCCCAAATCGAGCTGCGTCTGCTCGCGCATGTTGCTGACTTGCCGACGATGAAACAGGCCTTTGCGGATGGCGTTGATATTCACGCCCTAACCGCGAGCGAAATGTTTGGCGTCCCTCTGAATGAGATGACGCCCGAAGTGCGACGCCAAGCCAAGGCCATTAATTTTGGCATTATTTATGGTATTTCTGCTTTTGGTCTTGCCAATAATCTGGGTATCTCTCGAACCGAAGCGAGCGAATATATTAAAAGCTATTTCCAGAAATTTCCAGGCATCAAAGCCTATATGGATATGGCGAAGTCCGAAGCCCATGAATACGGATATGTTAAAACGCTCTTTGGCCGCAAGTGCCACATAAAGGGAATAAGAGATCGTAACCAAGCGGTACGCGGCTTTGCGCAGCGCCAAGCGATAAACGCCCCCATTCAAGGTGCTGCCGCCGACATTATGCGCCGCGCTATGATAAGAATGCCAGAAGCGATTGCGAGTGTGGAAGGGGCGAGAATGCTCCTCCAAGTTCATGATGAACTTGTTTTCGAAGTACCTGAAAGTAGAGCGGATGATTTAATTGGGATTGTGATACCCACAATGGAAAATGCGGCTATGCCCGCCGTAAATATAAGCGTGCCGCTCGTTGTCGAGGCGCTGGCCGCGAAGAACTGGAATGACGCGCATTGATAAATCCATTATATAAAAGATTTATGGGTTATTGCCTTGTAGGGGCATGTTTGCTTTTCTTTATGACGGGGCATCTAAATGATCCTCTAATGGATTTTGCAATCGCGACAATTTTAATGTTTTCTGGATTTAAAGCATTGTTTGAAGAAGATAAAAAAAACAATCCAAAACTTATTAAACAGCTAATAGCTTGGAGTAACGTGTTAATAATTTTTGCGTGTGTTTTCCTTGCTTTTCGGGCTGTTCAAATCCTCCCTGAAGCGTCATAAATATTTGAATTAAATAGGAACTAAATACATGACCTCTCTCGTACTCGTCCGTCACGGACAATCACAATGGAATCTTGAAAACCGCTTTACGGGGTTCCATGATGTTGGCCTCACCGCGCAAGGCGTACGTGAAGCCAAAAAGGCCGGGAAACTGCTCGCCAAAGAAGGCATTGATTTTGATATCGCCTTTACGAGCTATCAGCGCCGCGCGATTAAGACGCTCTGGTTGGCGCTAGAAGCCGCCGAGCAGTTCCATATTCCGGTGACCAAAGACTGGCGCCTTAATGAGCGTCACTACGGCGCGCTGACAGGCCTGAATAAGCAAGAAACGCGCGAGAAGCACGGAGATGAGCAAGTACACATTTGGCGCCGTAGTTTTGATGTGCCTCCGCCCGCGCTCGATATGGATCACGAATATCACCCGAGCAAAGATAAGAAATACGCTCATATTGACCCGAGCGTTTTGCCAACGGGCGAGAGCTTGAAAATGACCTGTGCGCGCGTTCTGCCTTATTTTGAAGATCAAGTTGTGCCGTTCCTAAAAGCCAATAGTAATGTCATTATTTCGGCCCATGGAAATAGCCTGCGCGCTATCCTCAAAGAGCTTTTTGACGTGGCGGATAAAGACATTCCAGGCTTTGAATTCCCCACGGGTAACCCGCTCTTAATCGAATTCGAGGACGGAACGCTCGATATCAAATCAGCCAAATATCTCGATAAGAAACGCGCCAAAGAGCTGCCCGAAATTAAAGGCGCTAAAACTGCTTAGTGACACGCATTATATGGGGCGAGCTTTAGCGCTTGCTCGCACCCAAAAGGGCCGCACGGGCGAGAACCCGTCCGTGGGCTGCGTGATTGTTAAGGACGGCGAAATTGTGGGTCAGGGCGTGACCTCTGAGGGTGGCCGCCCGCACGGGGAAACTAATGCCCTTCAAGTAGCAGGCAGCGCCGCGAGCGGCGCCACTGTTTATGTTACGCTCGAACCCTGTTCCCATTACGGCCAAACCGCGCCTTGCGCCAATGCACTCATAGAGGCGGGCATTACCCGCTGCGTCATCGCCGTCATAGATCCCGACCCGCGCGTGCACTGGCGCGGCGCAGCCCTGCTCCAAGAAGCAGGCATAGATACGGTGATAGGCGAAGGCGCAGAAGAAGCGTTTCAAATAAATGCGGATTTCTTTGGACGGTTTTAGGGTGGGGGTTAGGGGCGAGTGATATGTAACGCTCACTAACTACCCTTAACGGACTATAGCTCAGAGGCTGAAAATGCCAAAAATCCATCGTTCAACCAGATTAACATCAATTGAAGCCGTGGGCTAATGGGACAGTCACGCTCTATTTAGTTTATGGCGACTCTATGGTATGGATTACAATGTTTCGTTTATTCATAGTTGCATCTTTTTTTGCTATGCATGGATGCCAAGCTAACAATAAGAGTGAAGATATATCTCAGCATTCATTCTCTGAGACCATAAAATTTCCGACCGATTTAGTATTTCCTGAAAATCGAATGATGGATCCATCATGCAAATGGAAACAAAGCATTGTCCCTATCTTCGATGGCGATGAATTCATTAGTTTCCTTCATCAGGAATGTGAGTTTAAGCGGATCAAAGTAAATGTTGATCAAGGCAGTGTTAAATTCACTTTGTTGCAAGAAGGAGGTATAGGTGAACCTTTTGAGTATGGATTTCCACCCCTTATCATTGAGACTGATGAAACTAACTCTCCTGAAGAATATTTGGATAAGCTTTACACAACTGCAGAAGAACGTCTTCACTGTAAAAAAAGAGAAGTTAGTCCGGATATCTGGGAAATTAGAAATATAGGTTACGCCACCATCCCAGAACCTCCACCAGAAGATGAAGACGACTCCAAGTTAACGCAAGAAGAAAGAAGGCTCAAAATTCAGAAGCGAATAAAAAAACGTGCAGAGCTAACTCACGAAGAAAGGAAGCTTGAAAATCAGAAACGAATGAGAAAAATTGCCCAGCACCACAATAAGCAATACAAAAAATACGAAGAGCAAAGTCGAATAAACCGAATATGCGATAATATTCCACATACTAATTACTTTTTCTTTGAAGGTGAGCACATCCTAACAATGCCTAAAACGCATATGCCATTTCTGGATGTCGCCTCAATAGAGTATCATAAAAAATAGTTTCTAAGCTAATTTTTAGATAGAGTGGTTAGAATAAAAAGGGGTGAAGTTCGTTTATTCTCATATCTCCTTTGCCCCTATAGCGACGTATATTGGCATCTTAAAATCGCTCAAAATAAGATCCCTCAAGCTCGATGCTTCTCAGGCTCATACCCTTTAATCAGCGCCTCAATCTCGGCTTCATCATCGGTAATGGCCAGCAAGCTCTTATATTGCTCCGCCGCGCTCGCCTCCAAGAGCGGCCAGACGGGATAGGAGTATGCATCATCGGTTCTGCCGTTCCAATAATCTTTGCCGAGCATAATCATCGGTGAATAATAGCCCGCCGTGCCATAGTGATTTTGCGCTGCGTCTTGGAATATTTCTTGGCGCGTGCCGGCGCTGCCGGGCGCGAAAATAACGCCGTGACGCGCAATGAGTAATAGCCCGTCTTCGCGTATAGAGTTTGAAAAATATTTCGCGATATGCGCCGCAAAAGGTGCAGGCGGTTCATGCCCATAAAGCCATGTCGGTATACCGATCGATGGGAACTTTTCTTTATCGTCTTTTCTTTGAGGATAAGCTTTCCGAATACCCCAAGCGCGCTGAAGCCAATCATTATCGTCATATTCTTTGCCTGCCGGCGCGTCTTTGGGCCGCTTCCCCATTATTTCCAGCGCCTCTAACATTTGGGATTCTGGGCGGGCCGCAAAATAAGCGCCAAAATGTGTGGCCTCCATGGCTCCCGGGCCGCCGCCGCTGACCATCAAGAAGCCAGCCCGGGTGAGCCGCCGCGAGAGCTTAGCAATCTTTTGATAATAAGCGCTCCGGCGTTCCATCCCGTGCCCGCCCATAATCGCGACAACTTTTTTGCCTTTGATAAGCTCATATAGCGCGTCGGTTATAGAATGGTCATGTAAATAACGGAACAGCCCAACATCCAGCGGCGTATCGAGCTTTCCATATTGCAGGAACTCTTGATAAACCTGATAATCATAGCTGTTTTTATAGTCTTGCGCGTCGCCGCCTTTATAGCCCCTGAAAAGAGACTCGACAGAATAGAGCGTGCGCCTATGGGTGGGGAAGGTGAGCTTTGGACTATCAGGCACAATTATGCCTCCGCCTTTAACAATGGCGTGGGAGGCTTCGCGGCAGAGTTTGCAGCTTAGGAATATAGACCCGTGAAAGCTCTTACCCTTTAGCTCTGTTTTATAGCCTCGTAAGTCCAAGGCTTGTATAGCTGCAGGCGCGGATTGCGTCTTAAGCCAGTTATCAAAGGCATCATGGTTTTGAATTTCAAGCATTATTAGTAAGCCATGGGTTAAGCAGCGACATGAAAATTAATGGATGGATTCTCTTTCAATTCGCATATTTTATAAAGCTTTTATTCATTTTTATGAAATTTGGACCTAGCTTAATTATGGGCCCAAAATCTTTCAAAGAAGAGGCATTGGTAAGGCTTCGTTAAGGCTTTTGAATTGAAGGGAATATGGTCTTTCAAATACCGCTTCGGATTAACGCTAAATAAACCATAATCGCCCATAACGGCTTTATGACCACTAAAGCGATAGAAATGCTCATAGAGCCCGGTGCCGAAAATCTTATTACGCAAATGGGACGACGGATGAAAACCAAAGCGCGCTCCAAAGTCATTGACCGCGCCGTCAGCCATATTCGCGACGATTTTCATGCCTCCGACGTTACAGCGTGGTTTTCCGAAGTCCGTTTCGCGCCAAAACGCCGAACGACGGTCAGGTTATCGCCAGAAAATGCAGATTATCTCAATTCTATAGCGCAGACTGTGGGGCAGGGGCGCCCTGCGGTGCTGCTAGATCTCGTCTATTTCGCAGCGGCGAACTTATCGCGCGAGGATTTGGAGAGTTTGGCTTAGGCTGTGACGGCGCAAAAACATATCGTCATCGGCGGCGGCAGTGGGTTTATCGGCAGCGCTTTGACCGACGCTCTAAGAGACCGTGGGGATCGCGTGACATGGATTTCCAGACAAGGGGGAGATCAACGCCTCACTTGGGATCAATTAGAGCGTGATGGCCTTCCGGATTGTGACGTTGTTGTCAATTTTGCTGGTCAGCATATCTTGGACATGTCGCGGCGCTGGACGGATGAGTATCGCGAAGAAGTCATCCAATCCCGAATAAGAACGACTAGGATATTGGTTGAGGCCATCAATAAGAAATCCTCGCCGCCTGAAGTCTTTATTTCCACCGCGGGTAAGTGTTTTTACGGCACCAAAGAATTGGCAGCGGGCGAAGATTATCCTGAGCTTGATGAGTATTCAGAACCCATGGGGATGGACTTCCCCGCTGAACTTGTGAGTCAGTGGGAAGCGGCCGCGGAGGGGGTTGATACGGAACGATTGCGCCATATTAAACTCCGAATAGGAGTTGTGTTGGGTGCAATAGAAAGAAAATCATATCTTACACGATTTTGGCGTATTGGGCGTGCAAGAGGGTTTTTACCCATTATCAGATTGCCATTTTGTCTGGGTGTTGGCGCAATCATTGGGACTGGTAAACAGATATTTCCGTGGATACATATTGATGACATGGTTGGAGTTATCCTGCATGTCATCGATCAAAAAGACACTAACGGGCGCTATAATGCGGTCGCGCCTAATGCCGTGACGAATAAAGAGTTCACTCAAGCTTTTGCTAAATATTTACGGCGGCCTATCATCTGGTCACTTCCAGCGTGGCTAGTGAAAGCCGTTGTCGGAGAGGAACGATCCTCTATTCTTTTGCAGGGTCAATTGGTCAGGCCGCGCCGTACGATTGAGGCAGGATATCAATTCAAATACCCATTCATTGATGGAGCTATGGCGGATCTGGTTAAGATTACGCTCTAGGATGGGCATGCAGTTCAATTGCGTGATTAGAGAGGTTAAGCGGCTTGAGCTTCAGATTGTGAGATTGAAGGCCGAATGATGCATTGAGTCGGATAGACGAGTCCTCGGCTTTAATTTAAGCTATCGACATGCATCAGGCTTTAGAAATGGAGGGCAGGCTCTGGATAAGAGGCGCGCTGAGTGAAAGCGAACTCAGTTACTTTGACGAATCCCTAAACTCCGTATTAGCACCGGGTAATCGTTTGGCTCGGTCAGATGCGTTATTAAGAGCAACTGGAGAGACTTCTAGACTCAGTTACTTGGTCAGGGGTTTCACGAAAGATGCAAAACCGGTGCGCTTTGTTGCCTTCAATAAAACACCAGATACGAATTGGTCTTTGCCTTGGCACCAAGATAGGGTGATTGCGGTTAGGGAAAAAAGCGAAGTCGAAGGCTTTTCAAATTGGTCCCGTAAAACAGGAATATGGCATTGTGAGCCGCCCCTAAATATTCTTGAGAAAATGATATTTGTAAGAGTGTATCTGGACTCTACTGATGAAAAGAGCGGTTGTCTCGAAATCGCATTGGGTAGTCATAAGTATGGAAAAGTTCTATCAAAAAATACTGAAAGAATTGTAAGCGCGCTCCCCCACGAACTTTGTGTGGCGAAGCGCGGAGATGTTCTATTGGTGAAAGCGTTAACGGTACATCGGTCAGCTCTCTCGCATTCAATATCTACTCGCAGAGTGATACGAATAGACTATTCCCAATGCATTTTGCCTACCCCGTTAGAGTGGAATTACTAACACCGTCCTCAGTCCGGCATACTCTCGCGAAGAGGGCCTTCTTGCGGCATGCCAATTGCGTGGAAGCCGCCATCGACGTGATGGGTTTCGCCTGTGCAGGAGAGGCCTA
>JAHDCL010000071.1 GCA_020629875.1 Hellea sp. | reverse complement strand
CAAAGCAAATCATCATGATTGGCGAAATTGGCGGCTCAGCCGAAGAAGAAGCGGCTGAATATGTCGCGCATATGGCCAAAAAAGGTGTTAAAAAACCGATGGTTGGCTTTATTGCTGGTCGTACGGCGCCTCCAGGACGCACAATGGGCCATGCTGGTGCTATTGTATCTGGCGGTAAGGGCGGCGCTGAGGATAAGATCGCAGCGATGGAGAAAGCGGGTATCCGCGTGTCAGACTCGCCAGCGAAACTCGGCGTGACAATGATGGACGTGTTAAAAGGCTAATTGGCGCCTAGCAAGCCTCGAAAGGGCTAAATATTATGGCTGATAAAAGTCGTAGTGAGCAAAACCAAGCAATGCTCGATACTCTGTTTCTGGACGGAGGGAATGCCTATTATCTCGAGCAGATGCAGGCTAAATACGTTGCCAACCCCAATAGCGTTGACCCGAGTTGGCAGCGCTATTTCGCGTCTCTGGGTGAAGACGTTGCGAATGCAAAGAAAAATGCCGAAGGTCCGACTTGGAAGCGGGGTGATTGGCCGGCGGACCCAAATGGAGAACTTACTTCAGCCCTCACAGGTGATTGGGGTGAACCAGCCGCAGTTGAAGCCAAAGTCGCCTCACATCTGACTGGGGCATCTGCAGATGACGTTCGGCAAGCGACAAAGGATAGTCTCCGAGCATTGATGCTCATCCGTGCCTATCGCATGCGCGGGCATTTAATCGCCAATTTGGATCCTTTGGGTCTGAATGTCTTAGAGCCCCACCCTGAATTAGAGCCCGCTACTTACGGCTTCACCGAAGCTGATATGGACCGCGAGATATTTATCGATGGTGTGCTTGGGCTAGAAAGCGCAACACTTAATCGTATTCTTAAAATTTTGCGCCGCACCTATTGCTCGACCTTTGGTATGCAGTTCATGCATATATCCGACCCAGAAGAAAAAAGCTGGTTGCAGCAACGTATTGAAGGCCCGGATAAAGAGATTAGTTTCTCTAAAGAAGGTCGCCGAGCTATTTTACAAAAGCTCATTGAAGGCGAAGCATTTGAACAGCTTATTCATAAGCGCTATCCGGGCACAAAGAGATTTGGCGTTGACGGCGCTGAAAGCTTGCTTCCTGCGCTAGAGCAAATCATTAAGCGCGGTGGGCAACTTGGCCTGAAGGATATTAATTTCGGTATGCCGCATCGTGGGCGCCTTAATGTCATGGCTGCAGTGATGCAAAAGCCATATTCTGCAATTTTCCATGAGTTTCTCGGCGGTGTTTCATCGGGCGGGGATGATTATGGTTCGGGTGATGTGAAATACCATTTGGGTGTTTCAGATGATCGAGAATTTGACGGCAATAGTGTTCATCTTTCTTTGGCTCCCAACCCGTCTCATCTTGAGGTCGTAGCCCCTGTCGTCATGGGTAAAGCGCGCGCTAAACAGCAAATGGCGTCTGGGACCTATCAATCTCACAACCCTGAACAGGTTATGGCGGTTATCCTTCATGGGGATAGTGCCTTTGCTGGCCAAGGTGTGGTGATGGAATGTTTCCAAATGAGCCAGCTAGCCGGTTATCGGACGGGTGGTACGCTCCATGTTATCGTCAATAACCAGATTGGTTTCACAACGACGCCAGATGAATATCGATCCGGGGAATATGCGTCTGACGTAGCTATGATGGTCGAAGCACCAATTTTCCACGTCAATGGCGATGATCCAGAAGCCGTGGTTTTCGCCGCGCGGGTGGCCACCGAATACCGTCAAAAATTCGGTAAGGATGTCGTCCTGGATATCATTTGTTATCGTCGTTATGGCCACAATGAGGGTGATGACCCGTCTTTCACTCAGCCTATCATGTATAACGCGATTGGCGCGAAAAAAACGACACGCGAAATTTACGCGGATAGACTTATTTCAAGAGGCGACCTCACAGAATCCGAGCATGAAAAAGATGTCGAAGAATTTTACGCCTTTTTGGACACTGAGTTTGATAAAGCGAAATCTTTTGAAACGAAAGAGCCAGACTGGCTCCAAGGCGTTTGGCAGGGGCTTTCTCAACCGGACCAAGAAGACGGCAAGCGCCGCGGTGAAACCTGTGTTGAGATTGAGCGCCTACGTGAAATCGGTCAGAAGATCACGGCTGTACCAAACTCGGTCAATATTCACCGTACGCTAAAGCGCATTATTAAAGCGCGGGCTGAAAAGGTGGCGTCCGAAGAAAATATTGACTGGGGATTGGCGGAACATTTAGCGTTTGGAACGCTAATCACAGAGGGTCACCCTGTGCGCCTGTCCGGACAGGATAGTGAGCGCGGAACATTTTCGCAGCGTCAATCGCATTTCATTGATCAGAAAGACGAACATAAGTACACACCACTAAACAACTTGTCCGGTGAGCAAGAGTATTATCAAGTCTTGAATTCTCACTTGTCAGAAGAAGCTGTTCTTGGTTTTGAATATGGTTTTTCTGGTGCTGCGCCTCACGCCTTGACGATTTGGGAAGCGCAATTTGGCGACTTTGCCAATGGTGCGCAGGTTATGGTGGACCAGTTTATTTCCAGCGCCGAGCAAAAATGGCTCCGCATGTCAGGTCTCGTAATGCTTCTGCCGCATGGTTATGAGGGACAGGGGCCCGAGCATAGTTCAGCCCGTCTTGAGCGTTATCTACAAATGTGCGCCGAAGATAATATGCAGGTTACAAATATCTCCACCCCGGCCAATTATTTTCATGCGCTGCGTCGGCAGGTGAAACGCAATTTCCGAAAGCCACTCATTAATATGAGCCCGAAAAGCTTGTTACGGCATAAGCTTTGTGTCTCGACCTTCAAGGAAATGAGCAAAGGCACAGAATTCCATCGGTTATTGTGGGATGATGCGCAATTCCGTCCAGAGGTTAGCCAGATTAAATTGCTCGACGATAAGAACATTAAGCGTGTGATTATCTGTTCGGGTAAGGTTTATTATGACCTTTTCGAAGCTCGCGAAGAGCTGGGCCGGAATGATATTTATCTACTCCGCGTTGAACAGTTCTATCCTTATCCAGATGACGCGATGCAAGAGGAACTGAAGCGCTTTAAAAATGCCGAGATGGTCTGGTGTCAGGAAGAACCTAAGAATATGGGGGCTTGGACGTTTATCAATCCTCTCATCGAAGAAAGCTTGATTGCAATAAAAGCAAAGCAAACGCGTCCTCGTTACGTCGGACGTCCCGCTGCAGCCTCGACGGCAACAGGTATTGCGGCTAAACATAAGAAAGAACAGCAGGCCATCATTGATGATGCCTTTGCGAAATAGGACTCAGATATGACCGATATCACCATTCCAAATGTAGGCGAAAGCGTCTCCGAGGTAACGATTGCGCAGTGGTTCAAGAAAGTTGGCGACGCGGTCAAAAAGGACGAACCTCTTGTAGAGTTGGAAACAGATAAAGCGGCTCAAGAACTTGTTTCACCTGAAGATGGTGTATTGGAGGAAATCCTAGTCGCCGAAGGTGAAAATGCTGAGATCGGAACTCTGATTGCGAAGTTAGGCGCAGGAAACGGCGCTGCAGCGGCCCCTAAAGAAGCGGCACCCGCCGCAGAGGACAAACCTAGCTCGAGCGAGGTGTCAGGTGGCTCGGCTATGAATATTGATGTGCCAAATGTGGGTGAGTCTGTCTCCGAAGTTACAATCGCCTCTTGGATGAAACAGCCGGGTGATGCGGTCAAAAAAGACGAAGCTATTGTTGAGCTTGAAACAGATAAAGCTGCGCAAGAACTGGTCGCGCCCGAATCCGGCGTAATGGGCGATATCCTCGTCGCTGAGGGCGAAGTTGCCGCCGTTGGGCAAACGATTTGTACATTATTGGCAGGCGCATCTGGCGGCGCAAGCGCGGCTCCTGCTGCGGCTACAGTGCCAGCGCCAGCGGCATCCGCAAAGCCCGCCTCAGGCAAAGCGCCTATGCCAAGCGCAGACCGTATCATTAAGGAAAATGGTCTGGATGCCGGCTCTATCACCGGAACAGGCAAAGATGGCCGTATCACGAAAGGTGATGCCTTAGCGGCTAAAGCAAATCCTGCACCGGCAGCTAAAGCGCCAGCGCCTGCCGCGCCGCGTGAGCTTGGCCCGCGTGAAGAACGTGTCCGCATGTCTCGCTTGCGTCAGACAATCGCGCGTCGTTTGAAGGAAGCTCAAAATACAGCTGCTATGCTGACGACTTATAATGAAGTTGACATGACTAACATCATGGAGATGCGCAAACAATATAAAGAGCTCTTCATTAAAAAGCATGGCGTGAAGCTTGGCTTTATGAGTTTCTTCGTCAAAGCTTGTGTTCAGGCTTTAAAAGATGTTCCAGCTGTGAATGCCGAAATTGACGGTACAGATATCATCTATAAAAATTACTATGATATCAGCATCGCCGTGGGCACGCCTAAAGGCCTTGTGGTGCCAGTCCTGCGTGATTGCGATGAACGCTCACTCGGAGGCATTGAAAAAGGCATCGGCGAACTCGGTGCAAAAGCCCGTGATGGTCAGCTCTCTATGGATGATATGATGGGCGGAACCTTTACCATTTCAAATGGAGGGGTTTACGGATCGCTTATGTCTTCGCCTATTCTGAACCCACCTCAGGTCGGAATTTTGGGCATGCATAAGATTGAGAAGCGGGCTGTAGTTATTGACGATCAAATCGTTATTCGGCCGATGATGTATCTCGCTCTGAGTTATGATCACCGTATTGTGGATGGTAAAGAAGCGGTTACCTTCCTCGTTCGCGTTAAAGAATGTCTTGAAGATCCTGAACGTTTGCTGCTTGATTTGTAAAGATTTATTAAGACTGCTTTTTGACGAATCCTTAGAGCCTTCATCCTAACAGACTTATATGAGTGAGTTGGTACTGGATGAAAAAAGCGCTCTGGGCGCGTCGAAAAACAGCGACAGATGGCTGGGAATAATGGCAGCATTTGCCATTGCTTGGTATGCGTTTTGTCTTCTGGTATTTGTCGTCACCATTTCTATGGGTGCAGACGCTGTTAAAGGCGTCTACTCAGAACCTCAGGTGACTTATCTTACGCAAACCCCTTTCTGGGTTAAAATGGCGAATGTGATCTCTGTTATGGCGGGGTTGATAGGCTCAGCCTATCTATTATTGCGGCGCAGTAGCGCATATTATTGGTTTGCGCTTTGCCTTGCCGCGCTCTTGATCATGATATTAGACGCAAGCCTACGCGATGGCTTCGAAATTATGGGGCCCTCCTTACTAGGAATTTCCATCATTGGATTTATCGTTGGTATATATCTATTCTGGGCATCTTACCTCGCTCGTAATCAGGGCGAACTGAACGCAACCTAGAAGCTCTAGACTCCCCGTGTAAAATGGCATTAAAATTCTCCTCATTCTGGGGAGGATATTGATGTCTATTAATCTTAGAAAGCCTAACGCTTCGTTCTGGATCGTGGGCTTATTATTTCTACTTTGGAACATTTTTGGTTGCGGCATTTATCTTATGGATAAATTGATGAGTGATGCAGCGATGCTCGACTATTACAAGGAAACTGGACAGCTCATGCTAGATGCGCGGCATGCCTATCCTATCTGGGCAACGGCGGCTTATGCCATCGCTGTGTGGGGAGGTCTGTTGGCCGCTATATCGTATCTTTTACGAAAGAAGCTATCGGTCACCTTATTTGTTGTTTCATTGATTGCGGCTGTAATATGTTTTGTTCCAAGTTTTACGAATGCTGCGGTCAAGGCGGGCGGCGGGGATAGCTACTGGGTTATGCCCGTAATCGTTGTCCTGTTGGGTTTGTTTGAAATCTGGTGGTCTCGCCAGAAAAATGCTCAAGGTTTCTTGAATTAGTCATTATCCAATAGCTCCTGTTGACCTCAAAACTCTGCAGGCGTAAGTGACATGTTCACTTACGAGATGCGGAGTTTCTCATGTCAGATAATTATGATGTCATCATTATTGGCGGCGGCCCGGGTGGGTATAATTGTGCCATACGTTGCGGTCAGCTTGGACTAAAAGTGCTTTGTGTCGAGACCCACACAAAACTTGGCGGAACTTGTCTTAATGTCGGATGTATCCCTTCAAAAGCGTTGTTGCACTCCACGGAGCTGCTTGAAACGGCTCAGAAGGATTTCGCGAGTATGGGCCTTACGGGCGAGGTTGGCTTTGATCTTAAAGCCATGATGGCAGATAAAGATAAAACTGTTGAGGGCCTTACCTCAGGAATCGAGTTTTTGTTTAAGAAAAACAATGTTCAGAGGCTCAAGGGTTACGGGAGAATTGTTGACTCAACGACAGTTGAAGTCGACGGAAAAAAGCTGAAGACAAAAAATATTGTCATTGCGACAGGGTCTGAAGTTGCCACGCTTCCAAACGTGGAGATTGATGAGAAGAAAATTGTTTCATCGACGGGCGCACTTGAACTGAAAAATGTCCCAGAAAAACTTCTCGTAATTGGCGGCGGGGTTATTGGACTGGAACTTGGCTCCGTCTGGCGACGCCTCGGGTCAGAGGTGACCGTTGTTGAATATCTTGACCATATTATGCCAGGTATGGATGCAGAAGTGCAGAAACAAGCCTTACGCATATTCAAAAAACAAAAGATGAAGTTTGAACTTGGCCGCAAGGTAACTGGCGTTGAAAAATCTGGGAAAGGCTTAAAGGTAAAAACCGAAGCGAGCGCTGGTGGAAAAGAAAAAGATATCGACGCTGATGTTGTCCTTGTGTGCATCGGACGCCGTCCTTTCACCAATGATGTCGGCTTGGAGGCTGCAGGTGTTGAGACTGACAAGCGCGGCTTTATTCTGACGGATCACTTTAAAACAAATGTACCTGGTATTTATGCGGTCGGTGATTGTACGCACGGACCGATGCTTGCCCATAAGGCTGAGGATGAGGGCGTTGCCGCCGCAGAGATTATTGCTGGAAAGGCGGGGCACGTTAATTATGATGTTATTCCAGGTGTCGTATATACGGCGCCAGAAATCGCCAGCGTAGGTAAGACCGAAGAGGAACTCAAAGAAGCGGGCATTCCTTATAAAAAAGGCAAATTCGCCTTCATCGCAAATGGCCGCGCCCGGGCGAACCACAAAACCGATGGTTTCGTTAAAATCCTTGCTCATGCTGAAACGGATGAGATCTTAGGCGCACATATGATCGGTGCACAGGTTGGTGACCTTATTGCAGAAGTTGCATTGGCTATGGAGTTTAAAGCAGCTAGCGAAGATATCGCTCGTACCTGTCATGCCCATCCAACGATTTCTGAAGCTGTCCGTCAGGCCGCTATGGACGTTGAAGGTTGGACGATGCAGAGCTAACACTCGTCTCATTCTATTTTGAGGGCCGCCATGCAGAATTGTGCTTTGGCGGCCTTTTTGATTCATGTTATCCACTAGCAAAAAATGGGGACTAAGATGAAAACTGCAATTACCTTTTCGGCAATGCTGCTTATGGGCTGCTCAGCTGCGGTGGCGCCAGCTGCCGAGAAAACCCTCATTTCGAACTTCAATACTAAGGCGATGGATAAGCTATTAAGTGAGGCGGTCTCTAGCGGCGATGTAATCGGTACGTCTGCACTCGTTTTTGATGAAGGCCAAACAGTCTACAAAGGTGCATTTGGTCTGGGCGATCGCGAGCGCAACACTCCGGTTACCATGGACACTGTTTGGCGGATATATTCCATGACCAAGCCCGTTACATCCGCGGTGATTATGGATCTACAGGAGGAGGGAAAGCTGAAACTCTCAGATCCGGTTTCGAACTATATTCCGGAATTAGCGAATATGATGGTAGCGACAATGGGCGCTGACGAGCAACCAAAATTTGAACCGCAAGAACGGCCCATGACGATTGAGGATTTGATGTTGCATCGCTCGGGCATGGGATATGGTATTTTTGGTCCTCTTAATCCTGTCGCCGAGGCATATGAAAAAGCCGGGCTCTTCACACCTGAAGAAAATCTCGAAGCGAAAATGGAAAAGCTATCCAAGTTACCCCTTATGTTCCAGCCGGGCGAGGGGTGGTATTATAGCTATTCCATTGATGTACTGGGCCGAATTGCGGAGGTTATTGAAGGGAAAACACTGGGCGAAATTATGGTTGAACGTATCTTCGAGCCCCTTGGAATGAATGAGACAGGCTTTAGCGTGAAACCTGACCAAAAAACGCGCTTTGTATCTAATTACTATATCGATAAAGACGGAGCCTTTGCCTTGGCTGAGGATGGACAGACGAGTCCCTATTTAAACGCTGATAATAAGTTTCAGTCAGGAGGAGGCGGTCTGGTTTCAACATTAGGCGATTATGCAAAATTTGCCCAGCTCATGCTCGATGGCGGGACTTATAATGGCCATCGGGTCTTGGAGGAGTCTACTGTCGAATTGATGATGCAAGATCATATGGGAGCGGATAAACCTTATTTTCAACCTTGGCTTGGTCCAGATAAATTGTCGGGTTTTGGCTATGGCGGATCGGTTGAAACTGGCGATAATCCTGAAAAGCTTTCCTCTTCCGGTAAGGCTGCCGGGCAGTGGGGTTGGAGCGGTGCGGCCCGAACAACTTTTTGGATTGACCGGCCGAACAATTCTTTTGGCATTATTATGCTACAGTTTTTTAGCGCCGAAGATCCTAAGCTTCACGACGATTTCCGTGCTTTAGTATATGATCAAACGAAAAATGAAGATGAATAGATTTCGTCAGATGTAAGACAGGTCTGCCGCCAATTTGGCGCATATTTTGCATCTTTTAACCTCTAGGGGCTATGACAAGTAGTTGGTTAGTGAGGTTGGGCAGATGCTCCAGACAGTCAAAATTCGTGATGGGCATGATAATTTTTTCACGCCATTACGCCTGCTCTTTGCAACACTTGTTGTCATTGGCCATGCTTTTGCGGTCGGGATGCGTGATCCGATGTCGGAGCCGCAATTGTTTTTCCATTACACTTTTAGCTATTTAGCTGTGAACCTGTTTTTCATAGCGTCCGGTTTTTTAGTAACAAAATCAATGCTTTATAGAGGTGATGTAGCCGAATATAGCTCAGCACGACTTCTGAGAATCTATCCTGGCTTAATTGTACATGTGCTTTTTGTGATGTTCATCATCGGGCCATTGGCGACCTCTATGTCGCTTGGCGAATATTTCACGCATGTCGACTTTTTGAAACAGCCCTTTGTGGTGTTAAGCTTCATCAGCGCGCAAATGTGGTTGCCCGGTATCTTTGAAAGCAACGCGGAACAAATGGGTTCAGCGCCATTATGGACGCTTCGTTACGAAATTTTGGCTTATATTGGGACAGCGATCATCTTTTCCTTGGGTCTTCTTAGAAAGAAATGGATGGCCCTAGCGCAATTTATTGTTCCGTCCATCGCTTGGGTTGCGGCCCACGGTTTGGGTATTTTCGAAGCCATGCCGGGTACTGCGCAAAACCTACTGCGATTCGGCATCGCCTATGGTTTGGGCGCGGCAATCTATGCCTATCGCGACCGACTATCCTTTCACGTGCTGGGGATCCCAGTCGTTGTAGTTATTGCTATGTTGACATCACCATTGCAGATTTTCGAGGTCACAATGAATGTAATGTTGGCCTATATGATTATGTGGGCGGCCTATATCAAAGCGCCAAAATTGAACTTTCTTCAAAATCTCAGCGACGTTTCTTACGGCGTCTATATCTATCACTGGTGTATCTTACAGCTCGTCTTTATGTGGATGCCAAAGCTCTCGGTCGCTGCTCTATTCCTAATCACGCTGCCCATAACATTTATTCTCGCAACGCTCTCATGGCACTTTGTTGAGAAGCCTATGCTCACGCATAAAAAGGGTTTCGCGAAAAATTTGCGCTTTGGACGTAAGAAGCCGAGCTATGACGCAAAGGTCATGCTCGCCGACTAGAAGTGAATAGTACGCCCATAAGCGTCTAGAACAGCTTCGTGCATCATTTCTGAGAGGGTCGGATGCGGGAACACTGTTTCCATGAGTTCATGCTCAGTGGTCTCGAGTTTCTGTGCAATCGTGTAGCCCTGAATAAGCTCAGTTACTTCCGCGCCAATCATATGCGCGCCAAGCAGCTCGCCCGTTTTGGCATCAAACACTGTTTTGATAAGTCCCTCGGGCTCTCCCAGCGCAATGGCTTTGCCATTTCCGATGAATGGGAAGCGTCCGACTTTTACGTCATAACCCGCAGCTTTCGCTTGGGCTTCGGTATGTCCAACACTGGCGACTTGCGGATGGCAATAGGTGCAGCCTGGAATAGCATTAGCGTCTAACGGGTGCGGGTTAAGACCCGCAATCTTCTCGATGCAGATAATTCCTTCATGCGAAGCTTTATGGGCGAGCCATGGCGGGGTGGTGACATCACCAATAGCATAAAGGCCCTTAACGCCGGTAAAGCTATATTCGTCAACGGTGATATGGGTACGGTCGATTTTAACGCCCAGCGCTTCAAGGCCCATATCTTCCGTATTACCCACAATGCCGATAGCTAGGATAACGCGGTCGAACTCTTGTGTTTCAGATTTACCTTTTTCAGTCAGAGTTGCCGTCACGCCATTGGCATGGAGTTTTACGCCCGCTTGCGTTTCCGTGCGGATGGTAACGCCGCGTTTCTCAAAGGCTTTTCGCGCCATTTTTGAAATTTCTTCGTCCTCCGCGGGCAGAATACGGTCAACCATTTCAACAACGGTGACGTCTGACCCAAAGGCGTCATAAAAACTCGCAAATTCCATTCCAATAGCGCCTGACCCGATCACGAGAAGCTTTTTGGGCATTGTATCCGGCACCATAGCTTCGCGGGCCGTCCAGATGAATTTTCCATCCGGAGCCAAGCCTGCCTGAGGAATTGTCCGGGCCCGTGCACCGGACGCTAAAATCACATGTTTGGCGGTATAGTCCTTGCCTTCAACAATGACGGTCGGTGCGTCTTTGCCCGCTTTTAAAGTCGCAAATCCGGGAATGACGGTTACTTTGTTTTTCTTCATCAAGTGCTTGATACCGCCAGAGAGCTGCCCAGCAATATTTCGTGAACGTTTGACGATGGCCTTGAGATCAAATTGCGGCGAGGCGGACAGTCCATAATTACTGGCATGCTGCATATTATGATAAACTTCGGCTGACCTGAGAAGCGCCTTAGTGGGAATGCAGCCCCAGTTAAGGCATACGCCCCCTAAATCTTCTTTCTCAATAATCGCTGTTTTAAAGCCAAGTTGGCTCGCGCGAATGGCGGTGACATAACCTCCGGGACCGGAGCCAATAACGATAACGTCAAAAGATGTTTCGGACATGAAATAACCTGTCGTGATGCAAAAATAATCTTTCGCATCTATACAGATTTTTGACGTGGAATGAACCTCTAATTAAGAAAACAATCCCTGCGCTATTGCATGTCTTCGGGAAGTTCTTCGGGAGCAATCATCGCTTCGATTACTTGTAGGCGTATGACATCTTTTAAGGCCTCTACCTCAATATCTTCCAATATGCCAAAGGCGTCTTCAGCCATATTTGCCTTGGCATAGGCAACGGCCATACGATTCCGAGCGGTATCACGTAATTCCACTTGCTCAATTTCTTTCAGTGCTTTGGAAGCAACTTCGTAATCTTCGTGTTCCAATCCGTAAGAGACAAGGTCCAGATAAGCTCGGTCGCGCAGTTCGGGGAGCTCGATCTTCTCGGCCTGTTCCATAACGATTTTCACAGTTTGAGAAATGTCCTTTGTGTCCACCTTATCACTATCATCTTTTTTCGTGCGGATTTTAATATGCATTTTCTTGCCATCGTCATCATGACTTTCAGACTTAACCGTCTTTTTGACAATTTTCATAATTTTACCGTCACCCAAATCGATGGTTTCAGTTTCAATTGTGGTTTCACCGTCTTCATTAGCGATGACTTTGACCTCGACCTTTTCCTCACCGCGGCTGTTTTCCCCTATAAATAGGGCACTATCCTTCTTAATAATCTCGCTTAGCATTTTGCGTGTGGATTTTTTCTCACCGCTTTCAGGAGATTTGTCTTCAACCCAAATGTTTTCCGTTTCAAGAGCTCGTTCTTCAAAACCCTGAGCTTCAGCGGCTTCAATCTCTTCTTCGGTGAGGCTGTTGACTTCTTCTTCCACGATGAAACTGCCGGTGTCGGAATCGCTTCCAGCCTCTTTCGTTAGGCCCATAGTCTTCATCAAATCTTTAGCTACGTCCGATTTATTTTCTGACGTTTCTACTTCTATGATCTCTTCTTCATCGATTGTGGTCGATGTCGTTGTGACGGCTTTTGTTTCTGGCTTATCCTTCTTCAGATATTGATCTAACCATTTCTTTTGCGGCTTATCAGGAGAACGAACCTCTGCGCTTCTCTCTGTTTTATCCTCACTCCCTGAAGAATATGAGACCGTTGGCTTCTTAGCTTCTATGACCTGTCCAGATGCGGTTCTGACGCTAGGTGTTTCTACAGATGTTTCGGCCTCACCCGTCTCAATTTTTTTAGTTTCGAGGTGCTCGGCTTTGCCTCCCGCCATGACTTTTTCAGAGATATCAGACTTTATTTCCGAGGTTTTGTCAGCGACTGACTTTTTAACAGTAGCTGTGTCAACGTCGGTACCAAAATAGACCACGCCGCCTGCCATAAGTGACAAAACAGTCCCTGCAATAATGGATTTTGCGAGCATATGCTTAGCCTCTCAAAAATGTTAACCTTTGAGTAACTATAAATTATGACCAAAACGGGGCAAGGATTCTCCCCTCAAAAGGGAGTTATTTATGCAGTTGGGCTTTTGCGTTGAGGCGCTCGATTTCGCCCGCGTCTCTACCCGCCCGCCCAATGAGCTACCATTTGGGCGGCGGTATGGTTAGCTCCCTGGGTTAGAGCATCATTGTAATCGGCGTCTCGACATAGCGTTTAAAGTGCTGGAGCCATTTAGCGCCGAGCGCTCCGTCCACGACGCGGTGATCACAGGTTAGGGTGACTGTCATAACCGTCGCAACAGCTATGGCGCCGTCTTTTACAACAGGGCGCGGGCCGCCGGCCCCGACAGAGAGTATCATGCCATGTGGTTCATTGATGATAGAGCCAAACTCTTTAATCCCCATCATGCCAAGATTAGAAATGCTAAACGTTCCGCCCTGATATTCTTGCGGCTTAAGCTTTCTATCGCGCGCGCGGCTGGCAAGATCTTTCATTTCGGAGGATATAGTGGAGAGGCCTTTATTTTCGGCTTCGCGAACAATCGGCGTAATCAAGCCGCTATCAATGGCAACGGCCACGGCGACATCGGCATGTTTATGCAGGGCGACACCATCCGGTGTATAGCTCGCATTGGCTTCAGGGACATGCTTAAGCGACAGGGCTGAAGCGCGGATGAGCATGTCATTGACGCTAACTTTCACGCCTTCAGGCGCTTGCGCGTTGAGCTCTTTGCGCATTTTGAGAAGCTCATCAATTTCGCAATCAATGGTGAGCGGAAAGTCAGGGACATTATTATTGGAATCGGCGAGGCGTTTTGCCACGACGCGCTGAATATTATTGAGCGGGATAAGGTCATAAGTCCCGGCTTCGACACCCAATTTGGTGAGGTATTCTGCGCCGCCAGAGCGTACGGCCCCGACTTCTGTCGAGGTGACAGGAGCTGCGCTTTGCGGGGCAGCTGCTTGAGGCGCAGGCTTAGCCG
>JAHDCL010000070.1 GCA_020629875.1 Hellea sp. | reverse complement strand
ATTCCACAAAATATAAAATTGATCGCCGTATGGGCGAAAATATCTGGGGCCGTCCTAAGTCACCAGTCAATAAGCGTTCTTATCCTCCGGGACAGCATGGTGCCAATGCCCGCCGTGGTAAAATGTCAGACTTTGGTACACAGCTTCGCGCAAAGCAGAAGCTCAAAGGCTATTACGGCAACATCACAGAGAAACAGTTCCGCCGCACATATGACGAAGCGACTCGTCAGCGCGGTGATGCGTCTGAGAACCTTATTGGCCTATTAGAGCGCCGTTTGGATGCTATTGTCTACCGCGCAAAATTTGTTCCAACGGTTTTTGCTGCGCGTCAATTCGTGAACCACGGCCATGTTTTGGTAAATGGTAAGCGCGTTAATATCCCATCTTACCGTTGCCGCGAAGGTGATGTCATTGAAGTCCGCGAAAAGTCACGCACAATGGCTCTCGTTCTCGAAGCGCTTGAAAGTGCTGAACGTGAACTCCCTGATTATATCAGCGTTGATCCAAAAGGTATGCAAGCAACATTCACACGGATCCCTAGCTTCGATGAAGTTCCATATCCTGTTGTGATGGAGCCTAACCTGGTCGTGGAATTCTATTCTCGTTAACTCGAGACACAATTCAAAGAAAACCCCGCCCCGAACGTTTACTGAAACGTTTGGGAGCGGGGTTTTTTATTGGTGAATTGATTAGACGCGAGAGAGCTAAGCACGGCTCCAGACAACGCGGTAGTTTTTTACATTGTTAGGGTCTAACGTTACCTTTTCATCGAAACGGTAAAATCCGGCCTCGGGAAAACGAAAGCGTTGTGTGCCGAGTTTGTCATTCCTGATTTCAGCCGTTTCTTCGCTTACGACCTGACACTTAAATATCTCAACAACGAAAGCAGGGCGGCAACGCTGGATGACGAGGTCGAGCTTCGCCCCATCCGGTATGGCATATTCAGCTTGGATAGTTTGCCCCGGGCGCAGATAGGCCCGCTTGATCCGAAATGCATCGACATAAGAGGAGAGGGCTGCCCATTGACTATCCTCCGGTGCCACGGATGAAGAGCTATGTAAGTCGGAAAAAGATAGAATTTTATTTAAGCCCAAATATGCTGGAATATAATGCAATGCGACATAGCACATTGTACCGCCAAGGATTAATGTTGACGCAGAACCTAACGTTCTGACTATCCCTAAGGGCTTTCCCTTTTTACGTACTTTTGTATCGATGTATTGCGCGTGAAACCCGCCGACCTTTTTGTGTCGTCGTTTTATTTCCATCCCAAATAATGCCATAATTGCACCTCGTACCCACACATTGCGCCCCCGCAGTGCCTAGATATAGCAAAAATGGATTTACGGAGCTTTAAGTCGGCGCTAACCAAAACTTAACCAGCTATGCGCTTGTTTTAACGCCTTTTTCCGCGAGGAGCGTGCGGAGTTCGCCAGTTTCGAACATCTCTTTTACAATGTCGCAGCCGCCGATAAATTCGCCTTTAACGAAAATTTGCGGAATTGTTGGCCAATTGTTGTAATCTTTGATGCCTTGGCGAATTTCGGGATCTTCAAGGACGTTTACGCTAGCATATTCGGCGCCAACATAATCAAGAATTTGTACAACTGTTGAGCTGAAGCCGCATTGCGGAAAAACGGGCGTGCCTTTCATGTAAAGCACAACGTCATTTTCGCTGACAGTTTTTTTGATTTGGTCCTGGGCTGACATGGGAATTCCTTTTTGTCTTACCGGTTATAAGTAGGTCAGGGCGCTCGCGTTTCAAGAGCTAGGGCGTGTAATTCACCATCCGCGCCGTCCATTTTGCCTTTTAGAGCGGCGTAGACCATTTGATGTTGCTTTACACGGTTGATACCCGCGAAGGATTTACTGACAATGATGGCTTTCCAGTGGTTATTATCGCCAGCGAGGTCAATCATCTCGACCTCGGCGTCTGGTAGGGCCTCAATGATCATTGCTTTGATATCTTCGCCGCGCATGGCCATTAGGACATGAGCTCCGGTAGGAACCCTTCATGCTTTTCGCGCAGTCCGGCCAAAGATACATCAAAGGCGCCATCAGCTTTAATGCGGTCTCCTCCGACCTTACCCACGATCTGCGCAGAAACGCCTTTGGCTTGCGCTGTAGAAATGACAGGATTAACACTGTTTTCCTCGACGGCGACCAGGTAGCGCGCTTGGTCTTCGCCGAATAACCATGCGTGAGTTGGGCAGCCAATGGCTCGTGACAAATGCATACCGATGTCGCCGGCGAAAGCCATTTCGCAGGCAGCAATTGCTAAGCCGCCATCTGAGCAATCATGTACGGCATTTACGCGTTTATTGCGGATAAGCTTACGGACGTAATCGCCGTTGAGTTTTTCAGTTTCAAGATTAACGGGCGGTGGTGCACCTTCCTCACGGCGTAAAATTTCGCGTAGATAGATTGAGGAGCCCAACCAGCCTTGCGTCTCGCCAATGAGGATGAGCGTATCGCCTTCCTTTGCGCCTTTTAGCGTTGTGAAATACTCAAGGTCAGGGATGAGACCCACGCCGCCGACGGCTGGTGTCGGAGGAATGGCAACGCCATTCGTCTCATTATAAAGTGAAACATTTCCAGATACGACAGGGTAGTCAAATGCGCGGCAGGCTTCGTTCATGCCTTCAATGGCGCCGACAAATTGGCCCATGATCTCAGGGCGCTCTGGGTTTCCGAAGTTCAAACAATCTGTGATGGCAATGGGATCAGCACCAACGCAAGTGAGGTTGCGCCAGGTTTCGGCTACGCATTGTTTTCCGCCCATATAAGGGTCAGCTTGGACATAGCGCGGGGTGCAATCAGTTGAAATAGCGACAGCTTTGTTCTTGCCGTGAATGCGCACGATAGCGGCATCGCCGCCGCTTTGGCTGCTATCGACGGTGTCCGCCATAACATGCCGGTCATATTGCTCCCAGATCCAACGCTTAGAGGCGATGTCGGGACTACTAATGATCCGTACGAGGGCGTCGTCATAATCCTGCGTCTCATGCACCTCATCTGAGTTAAGAACGGGCAAGGAGGCCGGAATTTCATATGGCCGATCAAGATTTGGGGCGTCATCCGCCAGCGGAGCAATTGGAATGTCGCAGACTTTTTTCCGGTTATGCCGTAGCACCAAACGGCCCGTATCGGTTGTTTTACCAATGAGAGCGACGTCTAGTTCCCACTTCTCAAAGATATCGTACGCTAATTTTTCTTTACCGGGTTTAATAACCATTAGCATGCGCTCTTGGGACTCAGAGAGCATCATCTCATAGGGCGTCATGTTCTCTTCGCGTTGCGGTACCTTATCGAGGTTTAGCGAGATGCCCACGCCGCCCTTATCTGCCATCTCAATCGAGGAGGAGGTGAGGCCCGCGGCGCCCATGTCCTGAATCGCGATAATCGCATCAGTCGCCATAAGTTCTAGACAAGCTTCGATGAGGAGTTTCTCTGTGAAGGGGTCGCCAACTTGTACTGTAGGGCGCTTTTCTTCACTATCATCATCAAACTCAGCAGACGCCATCGTTGCGCCGTGAATACCGTCACGTCCAGTTTTAGAGCCGACATAGAAGATCGGGTTGCCAACGCCTTTTGCAGCCGAGTAGAACACATTATCCGCGTCCGCCAGACCAACGCACATCGCATTGACGAGGATATTTCCATTATAGCCTTTGTGGAAATTGGTTTCGCCGCCAACTGTTGGAACGCCAACGCAATTTCCATAGCCGCCAATGCCAGCGACAACGCCATTTACGAGCTGTTTCGTTTTCCAATGGCTTGGTTCACCAAAACGGAGCGCATTCATAAGCGCGATAGGGCGTGCGCCCATTGTGAAAACATCGCGCATGATGCCCCCAACACCGGTGGCCGCGCCTTGGTAGGGCTCGATGTAAGATGGGTGGTTGTGGGATTCCATTTTAAAAATAATAGCGTCACCATCGTCAATATCGATAACACCTGCGTTTTCGCCTGGGCCTTGGATAACACGATCACCCTTGGTTAGAAATTTACCAAGATGGCGACGCGAGGATTTATAGGAGCAATGCTCTGACCACATTACCGAGAAAATGCCGAGCTCGTTAATGTTCGGTTCGCGGCCGAGGCGGTCTAGGATGATTTGATATTCTTCCTCTGATAGGCCGTGTTCAGCCACAATCTGAGGGGTAATCTTCGTCTTAATGTCCATTAGATTGACTCGATGATAGATTTGAACAGGTTAAGCCCATCTGTGCCGCCGTGCAGTGGATCAATAGCGCGCTCTGGGTGAGGCATCATGCCAAAGACATTTCCGGCTTCATTGCAAATACCGGCAATGTCACGCGCTGAGCCATTAGGGTTGTCTGCATAGCGAAAAATGACTTGGCCTTGTTTTTCAAGCTTATTGAGAGTTTCGTCATCTGCGAAGTAATTCCCGTCATGATGGGCGACCGGGAAGGTAACATCTGTCGTCGTACCGTATTTTGACGTGAACCGGCTGTTACTGTTTGTGATTTTCAGTTTTTCCGGACGGCAGACAAATTTCAGCCCTTTATTACGCATCAATGCGCCTGGGAGGAGACCAGATTCTGTCAGAACTTGAAATCCGTTACAAAAACCGGCGACAGCAAGGCCCTTATTTGCTTTTTCAACCAAGTCTTTGACGATGGGCGAGCGAGAGGCCATAGCGCCGCAGCGCAAATAGTCTCCGTATGAAAATCCGCCAGGAAGCACGACGAATTGCACGCCTTCTGGCAATTCGCTCTCACGGTGCCAGACCATAAGGGGCTTTTCACCTGTGACTTTCTCAAGCGCCATAGCCGCGTCACGATTACAATTTGACGCCGGGAATGTGATGACGGCTGTTTTCATTGCCTAGTCCTCGATCTCGACTTTGTAACTCTCGATCACAGTGTTCGCGAGGAGCTTCTCACACATATCTGTGACGCGGGCTTCGGCAGCGGCCGGGTCATCGCCATTAAGATCTAGCTCAATGACTTTACCTTGGCGGGCTTTTGTTACTTCTTCAAAACCCAGATCGTTGAGGGATCGTGAAATTGCGCGGCCTTGTGGGTCTAGAACGCCGGGTTTCAGACCGATATGGATAATGGCTTTCATGGGATGTCTCGCTAATCGTCGTTAGAAACTATGGAAAGGTTAGGTTTGCCTTGTGGGGCGGAAGCTTGAAGGATGCCCAGACGTGTCGCCACCTCGGTATAAGCTTCTGTCACGTCGCCGAGGTCACGGCGGAAGCGGTCTTTGTCCAGCTTTTTATTGGTTTCGCGATCCCATAAGCGGCAGCTATCAGGGCTGATTTCGTCCGCTAAAACGACTTGGTGCTCACCATTTTCAGTAGGGAGGCGACCAAATTCAATTTTGAAGTCGATGAGGTTGATGCCGATACCAGCAAACATACCCTGCAGGTAGTCATTGATACGCAGCGTCATGGCGATCATTTCATCAAGCTCAGCGTGGGTGGCCCAACCAAAGGCATGAATGTGTTCTTCGGCGATTAGAGGGTCGCCAAGGTCATCACGCTTTAGGCAGAACTCAACAATGGATCGGGGCAGCTTTTCGCCTTCCTCAATACCGAGGCGCTTTGACATTGTCCCAGCCGCAACATTTCGGCAAATCACCTCAAGAGGAATGATGTCGACTTTTTTGATCAACTGCTCACGCATGTTCAGGCGCTTTATGAAGTGGGTCGGAATGCCAATTTCAGCAAGGCGTATCATGACAAATTCAGAGATGCGGTTATTCAACACGCCCTTACCATCAAGTGTCGCCTTTTTCTGGGCATTAAATGCTGTAGCGTCATCCTTGAAATATTGCACCAGAGTGCCAGGCTCAGGGCCTTCATACAGGATTTTCGCTTTACCTTCGTAGATTTGCTTGCGGCGGCTCATAATGCCCTCTCAATAACCGCGACTCGCGCGGCGCTCTTAAAGCCGTGCCATACCCTAATCATGTGTTAACGGCAATGTTGCTTGCGCAGGAAATTTGGGGATTTCTATCTTGTTTTGCGAATGCCGAATTCTTACATAAGGCTCAGATTCAAAGATTCTCAGAAGGATAAGACATGTCAGGATTTGACGAACGCGAAGCCGCTTCAGAAACAAAATTTGTACTGGACGCAGCCAAGGAGTTTAAGGCCGAAGCGAAGCGCAATAAGGCATTAGGCATATGGGCCGCAGAATTTCTCGGGAAAGACCCTGCAAAATATGCGCTTGAGGTCATCATGGCTGATATGGAAGAGGCGGGTGATGATGATGTTTTCCGAAAGCTCAAAAAAGACCTCAACGCCGCAAATTCCGATCTGTCGGATCAAGCTATCCGCGATAAAATGGCAGAATGCCTAGCTGCGGCGCGTGAAGAGGTTTATGGCACGTAGTGTCCGCAATCAATCTGGGGGATTGATTGCAACGAACTGCCGAAGTCGCTAGCGACTTCGCACAGGACTAAACTTAAACCGGATTGTTCGGCTCAGGGCAGGTGACGTCAAAGCTCTCGGCATTGGCAACAGCATAGGTTTTTAGGTTTTTGATGTGCATGGCCATGCTTTGCGCATCATAGTTCATATTTACACAGCCCAGCGTGCGTTTTGTGTCGCCATCTATGATCGCTGCAAAACCGGTAACACCCATCCAGCTATTATACTGGTTTACTAGTCCGCGGTCGAAAACTGTGTGGGCGTTTAAGTCGCCATTGCCGCGAGAGATATCGATATGGACATATTCAATCCCCGGGTCCTTTAAGCTTCTCAAGGCTTGATCCAAGGCCGGCTCAACGATTTTACACGGCGCACACCAATCGGCGCGGAACATCACCACATATACATCCGGCGTTTTCGTCATTGAGTTCGCTGTCGAGCCAAGCCCCAAGGTGAGGGCGGTCGCCGTGAGCGCTGTTTTGAAAAGCGTTTTCATCTTATCATCTCCATTCCCGTGTATTATTTCTATTTTTCCCTGAACTGCACCTGAAAACTACAGTTAAGCGAAACACGTATTCGTGAAACATATTTGAGGGCATAAAAAAGCCCGGAACAAAGTCCGGGCTTTCTAAAGTTTATAAGCAGGGATTAACCGCCGTGATCAACATTGTGAGCAGCAGGACAACGTGTTGTCTTGGAGCTAATCGAAGCATTTGAAAGGTAAGCAGAACCCTGAGCTTTAGAGGCCATCTGACGGATTTCGCGAGCCATTTCGTTAGCGTCGAACGTTGAGTTTACACAACCGATAACGCGCTTTGACTTTGCGTCAACAACAGCGGCGAAACCTGGAAGACCAACCCACTTGTTGAAAACAGGAACAATGTCACGGTCAAATGCTTCGTGAGCACCTTTTTCCCATTTAGCAGCCGTTGTTGTATCGATAACAACTTCTTCTGCATTTACGCCTGAAATAGCGAGGGCAGAGGCCAGTTGACCGTCTAGCTGTTGGCTTTTTACGTCTTTAGCATTGCGGAAGTTTACGACATAAACGTCTGTTGCAAAAGCTGAAGATCCGAAGGCTGCTGTGATAGCGAGGCCTGAGATAAGAGCAGTAAGTTTCTTCATGGTATTCATCCTATTCTCTAGAAGTTCACTTGTTTGCGTGGGTACCCACATCTGTTTTGTTATGACCCGAGTTCTAGCGGGAATTGGTAAACTAAGCGCAAACACGGTGTTAGGAGACCGTTTACAATACTTTCCAAAGTCGTTAATTTCAGGGTTAAGTCACTGAATTGATTGGATAAAAAAAGTTACGGAAAAGTGCTGAAAAACTGCTTCGGTTAAAAAACCATTAAAAAAGCCCGCGCAGGGCGGGCTGATTTAATAGTTTGTAAACCATGTTTCTGGCGGGTGGATTACCGCGCCGTAAGATTGAGGGTAGAAACTAACCAAAAACTCGAGCAAAAATCGTGTCGACATGTTTGAGGTGGTAGTCATCATCAAACATATTGCGAACTTGCTCTTCGGTTAGAAGCGCCATTACGTCCTTATCCTCGAGTATGAGGTTGAGGAATGAGCCTTCGCCGGCATTTCCTTGGGTGCGGAAGAGGTCCCAGACCTTCATTGCATTGCGCTGGACGAGGCGATAGGCGCTTTCGCGCTGTTCACCGGCTTGGGTCAGGGCCAGTAGGAAGCGCTGACTGTTATGTAGGCCGCCCAAGCGATCCATATTCGCTTTCATTTTCTCTGGATAAACGACAAGGTTTTCGATGACTCCCGCCAAGCGATGCAAGGCAAAGTCCAAGTGTACAGTGGTATCTGGACCAATGCCGCGCTCTACGGAGCTGTGCGAGATATCGCGCTCATGCCATAAAGCGACATTTTCCATAGCTGGCATAATCGCCATACGTACCAATCGAGCAAGACCCGTTAGATTTTCCGTTAGGACTGGATTGCGTTTATGTGGCATCGCCGATGAACCTTTTTGACCCTTTGAGAAAAACTCCTCGGCTTCGAGAACTTCGGTGCGTTGAAGGTGACGAATTTCTACCGCCACATTTTCTATAGAGGAGGCGATAACCCCAAGTGCTGCAAAATAGGCCGCGTGGCGATCTCGCGGAATGACCTGAGAGGAGACGGGTTCGATTCCGAGCCCCATTTCCTGGGCCACGTGCTCTTCAACACTGGGGTCAATATTGGCAAATGTTCCGATTGCGCCTGATATCGCGCACACGGCGATTTCTTTGCGGGCGGCGACTAAGCGCTCACGTCCACGCGCAAACTCAGCGTGGAAGCGCGCGAGCTTGATGCCAAAGGTTGTTGGCTCGGCATGGATGCCGTGACTGCGCCCGATTGTGATGGTGTGCTTATGCTCTTCTGCTCGCTTCTTGAGCGCGGCGAGAACACGGTCCATGCCCACAAGCAGAAGGTCAGTCGCACGTGCGAGCTGAACGGAGAGGGTGGTGTCGAGAATGTCAGAAGAGGTGAAGCCTTGATGCACAAATCGAGCATCTTCACCGATAAATTCAGCAAGGTGAGTCAAAAACGCGATGACGTCATGCTTAACTTCGCGCTCAATCTCATCTATTTTTGCTACGTCAAATTCGGCAGCGCCGCCGCGCTCCCAGATATTCTTCGCGGCTTCTTTTGGAATAACGCCGAGTTCAGCCAGGGCGTCGCAGCCATGGGCCTCAATCTCGAACCAAATGCGGTACTTCGTTGCCGCTGACCAAATCTCGGTCATTTCCTTGCGGGCATAGCGCTCAATCATAATGGACTCACCTATATAGCTTTGCGCGCCCTTTAGCCTTCGTTGCGAGCCTCTGCAATGCTCCAATCACGTGGAAGTGTGCGTGAGGCTAGAAAAAAGAAAAACGCGGCGATGAGGCCAGCGCCAAAGACAATCGTCATGGCTTTTCGAATAGAGGTCAGGTCGCTATCTGTTTGCGCGAACATATCAATCAATATTCCAGCCGTTGTGGGACCGCCCCCAAGGGATATTAGGTTCAGGATGAAGAAGAACAGGGCTGTAGACATTGCGCGAATGTGAATTGGTGACAAGGTCTGCGCGATGGCAAAGCTGGGTCCGAGATAAATGCCGAGACAAAACATGAGTGGCGTCGCAATCATCAGGTGCGTCCAGACCGACCCCGTCCAGAAGCAAGCCCAGGCCAGAGGGACCCCAATCGCGATAGCGAAAAACGGAACGAGCCCGTAAGCTCGAACGGATTTTTTTGCGAGTTTATCAGAAATGCGGCCTCCCATAAATGTTCCCGCCGCATAGACAAGGCCGTTAATGATACCAATCACAATTAGGACAAGTCGGAAATCGGCTTCGGGAGAGAGCAAGCGGATGAATTTGGTTTGGAAGCCAGAAAAGGCATAAGCAGCAAATGAGGCGAAAGCGATGCCGAGGCACATAAACCACCAAGACTTAATGCTGAGCAATATTTTTAGGGAGGCAAAGAAAGGAAGTTTTTCTGTTGGGGGGGCATCTTTTTGGCGGACTGCACTTTCCATTGCGCCTCGGAGAGGTTCGCGAACGATGATGCGCACAATAACTGCGAGGGCGATTCCGCTAGTACCGAGAATGAAGAAAATGCGCCGCCAATTTACGTCTTCCACATCCGCACCTAATAGCGCGGCGCTGGCGAGGTAAGCTGCCATAATTCCAATAGGAATGCCGAGCGAATAGACGCTGAGCGCGCTGGTGCGTTCTTCTTTGCTATACAAGTCAGAAATAACGGAATGGGAAGGCGGACTACCGCCAGCTTCGCCAATACCAACACCAATCCGGGCAAGGAACATTTGCGTAAAATTAGTCGCCATGCCTGTAAACACGGTGAAGAGCGAGTAAAAGGCAAGTGAAAAGGATACGATACTGATACGATTATATCTATCCGCGAGCCAGGCTACAGGAATGCCAACAATAACATACAGGAAAACGAAAGCAGGGCCAAGTATAAGCCCAAGCTGCGTATTGGTAAGCTCTAAGTCCGCTTGAATAAAAGGCGCGAGAATGCCTACGATCTGGCGGTCAAGAAAGTTGAAGCAATAGACGAACGTTAACAAGGCTAGGGCTAGCTTGCGGTTTTGCGACTTCATAAGTTTCCCCTGGTGATTTACATCAATCCCAATGTTCTAAATGAGGCGATGTTCTCCCGCCCTATAATAAGGTGATCATGCACCGATACCCTTATTGCTTTGCAGGCTTGCACGATTTCTTTGGTCATGTCGATATCTGATTGGCTAGGGGTTGGGTCGCCGCTCGGATGATTGTGGGTCAGTATCAATGCGGTGCTTTCGAGGGCCAGGGCACGCTTGATAATTTCACGAGGATATACGGGTGCCCGGTCAATTGTGCCGCGTCCGAGAACTTCATCAGCAATCAATCGGTTTTTACGATCCAGAAACAGAACGCGAAATTGTTCCTTACCCTCAAATTGCATCGCGCTACGGCAATAATCGAGCAAGGCGCTCCAAGATGATAGCACGGGCCGGCCTAAGATGCTCTCTTGGCCGAGCTTTGTTGCGGCGGCTTTCAGAATTTTCAGGTCGAGTGCGACTTTCTCGCTAATGCCTTTAACCTCAGTCAGGCGTTCTGTCGGGGCTGCGATGGTTTCGGCAAAGCTCCCAAATTTGGCGATGAGCTCTTTTGCGAGAGGTTTGACATCTTTGCGGGGTATGGAGCGAAAGAGATAAAGCTCCAAGAGTTCATAATCGGCGAGCGCGTCGACGCCGCCTTCGGCAAAACGCGCACGAAGGCGGTCGCGATGGCCGTGATAATGCGGTTTTGCTTTTATCTCCCCCACGCGCGGTCTAAACGTAAGGCGGCTTGTGCAGGCCTTTGGGCGAAGTCGTAAATATCTCTAGCCCATCCTTGGTCACGCCAATGGAATGCTCAAATTGCGCCGTGAGTTTTTTGTCGCGTGTGACAGCCGTCCATCCGTCAGAGAGGATTTTTACATCTGGCTTGCCAAGATTAATCATGGGTTCAACCGTAAAGAACATGCCTTCGCGCAATGTTTCGCCTTCGCCAGGCCGTCCGAAATGAAGGATGTTGGGCGCGTCATGAAAAAGCTTTCCGAGGCCATGTCCACAAAAATCCTGAACGACGGAACAGCGCTCACCCTCGGCGAATTGTTGAATTGCGTGACCGATATCACCTGTTGTGTTCCCGGGCTTTACGGCAGCGAGGCCGAGCATAAGGCTATCATAGGTGATGTTGATGAGGCGCTCTGCACGGCGGTTTATCTCGCCAACGGGATACATGCGTGACGTATCGCCATGCCAACCATCGACAATCACTGTGACATCTATATTGACAATATCCCCGTTTTTAAGGGGTTTGGGATTTGGAATGCCGTGGCAGACCACGTGATTGATAGAGGTGCAAACAGTGTGCTGATAACCGCGATAACCCAAACAGGCCGGTACGGCGCCATTATCAACGACAAATTCGAAAGCCGCTTTGTCGATTTCTGCGGTGCTAACCCCCGGTTTTACCAGGGGTACCAGCATGTCTAGACATTCAGCGGCGAGACGGCCCGCCTTTCTCATGCCTTCGAAATCAGCGGCAGAGTGAAGTTTTATCGCGCCGTCACGAATATCGTCGGCATCTTTGGCGTCTATATAATTCATAACCGCCTACATAAGGCGGCTATGAGGTAATTGCTACTCTAAAAAGCGCTTAGTGGCGATCAGAGCAGGCATATTTTCCATGATGGTGGTGACCATGGGCATGAGCCCTATGGCGCTGACGCTCGCCTCTGTAAGGGCGGACATAGGTTGTGGGCTGAACATAGGTCGTGGTCACGGGGCGTACATAGCTCGTTGCCGGCGCCGAACTTACATATCGCGTTGTCGAACTTGCATATGTTGGCTGCGTATACGATGGATGAGACACAGCGTGAACTGTTCGGACGGGTTGCGGCTGGGTTTGAGTGACATATGTTCGGCTTGATTGCGCTCCATATGTTGGATCAGAATAAACAGGATGGTCGGAGATTGTAGTGCGCACGCCGTAATCTGTCCCTGGGTAACTGGCGGTTTGATGGTGTCCTAATGAAGAGCTTGTTCCGTAGCTCGTGGACGAGGTCGTGTAAGTTGGGGATGAGCTATAAGTTGTTGACCCCTGGCTGGTGCCGTAAGTAACTGGGCGGCCAGTCGAGTAAACAGGGTCGCAATCCACGCGCTTATCAGCGATGCCGGCGCCTGCGAGGCCGCCAATTACGCCGCCAAGGACGGAGGCTTCCGTTCTGGCTCCGTTGCCTGCGACCTGAGATCCGATAACAGCCCCAGCTACGGCGCCAAGTCCGCCGCCTATGATTTTCCCGCGATTTTCATCGGTTTTACAGGCTTCATGTGCGGAATAGCCATTCTGCGCGTAGTTATAACTTTGCGCGCTGGCGGTTCCGGCTAAGCCGGTGGTGAGTAATAATGCCCCTGATAGTTTTGCTAAATGACTTAAACGCATGGCGTCCTCCATATTTAGCCCGCGAGGGATATCGCATGGCTGATAGGTTGGCTTATGGTTAAAATAGTCTGAATGCGCTCTGAGGGATGTTTTCACATCTGGTTCATTTAAATGGCGTTCATCTGGACGGCCAAAAAGTAGAGGCCGCTACAAGTAGCGACCTCCGAAACCAGGGTCTGCTGAATATTGCGCCCCCCAGCTAATATGCAACCTTCTATCATCTGGGGATAGACTCACACACAAGTTGCTTGTCCCTCTTATACGATTCCTGACAAAATTTCAATTATTTTTAAAAGTTTAATATATCAAACATGGTGAGTTCTGTTTATCTCACCGTTATGACACAAAATATCGTAACGGCAGGCATTTTACTCATTGGAGACGAGCTTCTTTCCGGGCGCACGCAAGATACGAATTTAGGAACAATCGCGCGCTGGCTAGCTCCATTGGGTGTACAGGTAGGCGAGGCGCGAATCATTGCCGATGACGCCGCACTCATTAGCGAGACGGTGCGCAGCTTCTCTGAGCGCTTTGATTATGTCTTCACCACTGGGGGAATAGGTCCGACCCATGATGATATCACGGCCGATTCTATTGCCGCTGCTTTCGGACTAGGCATATCTGAGCGCGAAGATGCTATCGCTGTGCTACGCGAACGCTATGAGTTATCCGAGTTGAATGAAGCTCGCCGCCGCATGGCCCGCATTCCCGACGGGGCGAGCCTCATCAAAAACCCTGTCAGCCAAGCGCCTGGCTTTCAAACCAAAAATGTCTTCACCATGGCGGGTGTGCCGTCCATTATGAAAGGCATGCTCCCCGATATAGAGCACCGCATCAAAGGCGGCGCCAAAGTCTATTCCC
>JAHDCL010000069.1 GCA_020629875.1 Hellea sp. | reverse complement strand
CAATTTTCAAAAAGTTTTCGATTTTTTGAGGTGATCTATATTGCACTTCTATTTGAATTTACTTCAACTTATACTTCGGGGCTTATAGTATAAAGTGAAATATAATCATATTTTAATCATGTGTAAATTGGATATTAATCCATATTTACTTGTTTTAACACAGATAAAACTTGATTAACCTTTATTCTAATTAACCTTATATTTATCTGAATTGGCACAAAGTCCATTTAAGCGATGAGATTGGACATCAATTCCGACCGCCGCTTCTTCGATGAACGAGTGTTCCCGAAGCTATTAGGTGAAGAAAAATATGGGGAGGCAGTTATGGCCTTTACAGACGTTGAAGTAAAAGAAGCTCAAGCAGCGATTGCTGCGGGCGCGAAATCGGAAGATTTGTTCCGCTTAGGTTTGATCTATTCGACAGACCTTGAGGACCGTGGTCCCGATTTCGTTGAAGCGCATAAATGGTTCAGCCTTGCGGCGATGATGGGCTCTATGCCAGCTAAAAGCTACCGCGAAGAAATCAAAATGGAAATGAGCCATGATGATTTGACGCTTGCGCAACGTGCAGCACGTGGATGGCTTGCTGAAAATCGCGAATTACTGGCCGCTTAGTTTTAAGCATTAAAAAAGCGGCCTTGGCTTAGCCAGACCGCTCTTTGAAAAGGCTCTTTTCCCAGTAACTATGGGGAGACGACTGTCGTGCCGCCATTATTAGCGCCAAATTGGTAGCTAAGGTTGAAGTCAACGGGAAGAGCATTGCGGAAGTTTTGCATCCATGTGCCGATTTCGGCAATGTTGGATTGCGGTACGAAGATAATATCGCCGCGGCGTAGCTGCATATTATCATCATATTCGCGGATATTAAGAAGTCCGTTGCGGATATTGACTGTTCGCATCATCATGCCGCCATTAGGCGCGCGCCGTAAGACGGCCACCCTGCGGGCTCGCGCAGTAGGGCGCATGCCGCCGGCCATCATGAGGGCTTCGAGGGCGCCAATTCGGCCCGGCAGCGTATAAGTGCCTGGCTGACCCACCTGACCCCCAACATAAATTTGCTCAGGCGAGTAAGCGCGAGGCGTCACCGCCAATGTGGGATCACGTAATTGTTTGGCCAATTCAGCTGAAAGCTCGGCCTGAACTTGCGTAAACGTGCGGCCAGCTGCCATAATGGGCTTACTCATCGGCATCACAACACGCCCATCTGGACCTACGGTTAACGTGCGAGAGAGTTCTGGGGCGCTCGATACGACGATATCAAGCTGATCGCCGGGGTGTAACGTGTATTCCGGTTCGTAATTAATCCATTGCTGGAACATTCCCGCGCCAGGATGAGGGGCAGGGACTTGATAGGCAATGTGGCGCTGATCTCGCAGGCGCGCCATGATTCCGTTATATTTTTTTGGACGATTGTCCGGGATATAGCGCCCGGGCATCGGGCCAGTGTTAACCATGGGCGGCATGTGGCGCACATTATGCTTAACGGCGGGGCCATGATTCGGCATTGGCGTACCATAGCGATTCTGAGCAAAAGCGCTCGAATCACCCAGTAAAGTGATGGCCGAAACACCCATAAAAAGGGAGATTATCGGGGTTTTTACATATTTCTTCATGAAAATGGCCTCAGAGCACGTGTTTTTCGTCTTTTTTCAATAGTTAACAAGAATGGATAAGGAATTGTTAAATTTTGGGCTGTCTTATGGTTAACGAATTCATTTGAAGGGTTGGTCATGGCACTATTTCGCCGGAATAAAAAAGTCACCGTCGGAGGCGGAGATGGTGGTTTGCCACCACAGCGCCCGCGGGCGCCGCGCGCTGCCGACCTGACTGTCGGGGATTACGCGAACGGAATGCCCAATATTCGCCTCGGTGAAATGCTCAAATCCTTCGGGAAGCAACTTCTTTGGGTCATCCCGCTTTTCGCCATCGGGAGTGCATTGGCTTATAAGGCCACGGAAGACTTTAAGCGCACCTATACGGGGGATGCGCGTATTCTTGTCCAGATTGGTGATGAATATGTTTATCAGCCCGTCACAGGCCAGCCTGGCCAGGCGGGCTTGACGCTCACCGCGGATACAATCGCTCTGAACGAAGTTGGGATTATCAAAAACGCCGAAATCATAGAGCAAGTTTTTGGAGAAATGACTTCTGAAGGGAGTCCTTACGCCAAAAAGTTCGATCCATCAGGGTTTGAGAAGTTGCGTCAAGCGGGTAATAATCAGCAACTTCGAACAGAGGCGCGTGCTGAAATGCTTCGCAAGATGGACCGGGCATTTATGGTCGCCCCAAGGCCTAAGTCCTCGATTATTGATTTGGCTTATAAGCATGAAGATGGCGAGGTTGCGGTAGCAACGCTTAATGCGCTCATCTTGGCCTATCAATCTTATCGTCGCCAAATTTTTGTTGAAGGTACCGCTGGAATTATCGGGGAGCGCCGGAAGGAAACTGAACGCCAGTTGAATCAAAATGAGCGTGCTATTGCGCGTTTCCTGGCTAAAAATAATATTTCTGACTTCACCTCAGAGCAAGATGGTGTCCGCAAGCGTACTGAGGAGCTTCGCGCGGCTTTAAATTTACTGCGCGCGCAAATGTCTGAAACTGAAACAGCATTGGCGACAGTTGAGAACCAATTACGCGGCACGCCGAAAGAGATAAATCTCTATGTTGATGATCGAGCGTCGGCGCGAATTTCGCAGGCTGAGCTGGAACTCAAACAGTTACTGGCGAAGTATCTGCCTACAAGTGACCCTGTGCGCCAAAAGCAGACGGAACTAGCTGAGCTTAAGGCTTTGCAAAACTCTAATGGCGGCAGAGCTGTCGGTGGTCGCCGTGTTGGACCGAATACTGTGTATCAAGCGCTACTCACACGCCGAAATACGCTGCAGGCAACCGCAGATAGCTACCGCGAAAAGGAATACACTCTACAGCGTCAACTCGATAGCGCCGATAATAAGGTTCGCCGTTTAACTAGGCTTAGCCCAGATTACGCTAGCCTGTTGCGCGAACGCGACACGCTTGATGCTCGCCTTAAAAATTACAACTCCAAAGAACAAGAAGCGCTGGTCAATCAGCAACAAGCTGAAGCCACCAATGAGAATGTAAAAGTAATTTCATGGCCTAAATTCCCTAATAAGGGGAGTAATACACGTCTTTTGGCTTGGGTTGGCGCATCATTTGCCTGGGGTTTGACACTCTTCATGTTGGCTTTATTGCGGGTGTTCCTTGATCCTCGTCTTTATGCCGCGCCAGGTCCTAGCTATGACGCAAGGATGGTGCCTGAGCCTGACTATATTCCAGAGCCTGTTGCGCCTCACATGCCGAGCGAAGAACCTCTGGCGCCTGCAGTGCAGCCCGCCGCAGCGACCTATGAACCCGCTGCTTATCAGCCGGCCGCTTATGAGGGAACAATGCAGGCAGGATATGAACAAGCTGCTTACCCGCAACAAGGTTACGCCGCGCCATATACGGATGTGGCAACGGCCCAATATGGTCAGAACCCCGTCTATTCTAACCAAGCGCCGCAAATGCATTATGACGCGAATAGCTATGTTCAAGCTGAGACTCCGCAACAGGCGCCATCTGCTTCCTATACCGAAGGGTCCGCTGCATTAGATGTCTATAACAACCCTTATTTGTCCGGCCAAACTGCAGGGGCTATTGACCATAACTCACAGACAGCTCAAGCGCCTTATAACCCTAACGCGCCGCAGGGTTAACTTGCGGCCCGATGGTCACAACGACTTATACCCATGATAATTTAAGACAGCGCAATTACGCGCTAGGATCACTTTTGCATGGGATAGAGAACGCTCTATTCTTTTTCGTTATCTTATATTTCTCAGGCGCGGTTAACGGGCTCTTCTTTACAGATTTGAATGACCTTGAGCGAGATTTCCCCATGGCTCGCCTGATGTGGTATCCCATTTACGGCATTGTCTTACTCTTGGGTTTTCGGTGTTTGCCGCAATTGGTTCGCGTGGCAATCTTTACGCCAATCTTGATCTTTTGTGTGCTGGTTTGCGGCGTCTCCATGCTTTGGTCGATTGACCCAGGCATTACCACACGTCGTTCAATCGCGCTTCTGATGACAACGCTATTCGGATTAGTTCTTGCCGCGCGGTATGATTGGAATGGCTTAGTTCAACGTTTGGCCTTAGTCTTTGGCGTACTCGCGGCTTTCTCTCTTTTGCACGGCATTATTGATCCAACACGCGCCATTCATAATGAAATCAATATTGGATCTTGGCGAGGCCCTTGGACCGAGAAGAACTATCTTGGATCGCAAATGACGCGCGGGCTTGTAATCATGATGTGTGCCTTTGCCATGAAGCCATCACGGTGGTGGGTATGGATTCCGCTAGGTGTGCTTTGCTTTGGTTTGGTTATACTGTCGACATCGAAGACGGCGCTGCTGGCCTGTTTAGCAGCGATAGGGCTCTTTGTTGTTTTGCGAATTTTCCGCCGCTTCCCGGTCTTGCGTATTCCGGTGGCCTATTTGTTTCTCGCTGGAACAACTACTTTAATAGGCCTGATGCTGGTCGCACCAGATATGATGTTAGAGCTGATTGGTAAGGATAGAACACTAACCGGACGAACGGATATCTGGGATGCACTAATCCGCTCGATAAAAGAGAAACCATATTTTGGCTATGGATATGGTGTGTATTGGATGGATCAATTAGGGCCATCATATTATGTCCGCCTGCAACTTCAATGGGGCATTCCTACGGCCCATAATGGCTGGATCGAGACATGGTTGTCGGTTGGGGCTCTGGGGGTCGCCTTATTCGCTCTGCACTTTATCTGGACTTTTATTCTCGCGTTCCAACGCATATGGCGCGGTGGCTCTGAAACCTATTTTGCCTTATTAGTCGTGATCGTGTTCTTTGTGTTCTCACTCTCAGAAAGCTCAATCCTTCAGCAAAACGATTTGAGTTGGGTAATATTTGTTGCGGTATCAGCGAAGCTTTTTTCTTTCGAAAAGCCTTACTGGCGCAACAAGCCACGAGAGAACTATTTTACGCAGCAGGTCTGGAGCGCCGTTCGCCGCGATTGATTATTCGGCAGGAGTTAAAGCTTCTTTCGGATAAGCTGATTTTTCTTCCCGTTTGACAATATGCGCGCCAAATCGCTTGCGTAGAGCGACGAAAGGCTTCTCGACAATATAGAATGATATCGCTGAGATGGCGAAACTCGCCATTGTCGTGAGAAGTAAACTCACGGGGCCTCGATCCATCGAGCGGTGCACTAAGTCGTAGATTGGCACGTGCCAGAGATAGAGGGCGTAGGAAATTTGCCCAACCCAAGCGAGCCATTTCCACTCGGCAATATTCACTGCGAAACTCAGCGCTTTGAGGTAGTAGAAATTCAGAACCAGAACGAAGAGTGCTGCCCCTTGGAGCGTAAAGCGAATGGTAAATCGGAAAGTTTCGTCTCTGATAAAAAAGGAAACAAGAATGGCGCCGCCGGCGATGAGGGTTGGGATAATACCCAGAAGTGGTTTGAAGGCTTTCAAGTTTCCTTTTACGTGCAACAGAACACTGAGCAAACAACCCCAAGCTAGGCTATCAAAACGCGCATCCGTCATCATGTAATTATAATCCGCATAGGGCAAGTTGGTGCCAAACATGATGAAGCTTCGCCAAAGGGGGACGGCGGCCAGCAATAGGGCGAGGATCAAGGCTGCGCGCTTCCAGTTTTTTCGGCACATCACCATGAAAGCAGGGAAAATAAGATAGAAATGCTCTTCAACAGCTAGCGACCACAAATGCGTCCACGGCATGAAAGGTAACGTATCAGTCGTGGCACGAGTGAAGACTTGGAAGATATTGGTGAAATAGAAAACGCCGGCCGTTAGCTCCGTGCCAGTCGGTCCGCCGATTCCAGAAAAACCATATATCGCGACTGTACCAGCCAGCATGAAAAGCAAGGCAGGGTAAAGGCGCACAAATCTACGGGCGTAAAAGTTCTTCAGTCCTATGCCGCTTTTCTCCGACTCGGCTAGCAAGAGCCGAGTGATCAAAAAGCCAGAGATGAAAAAGAAGACCGTAACACCGAAGCCGCCAGGAACGATATGCTCGAACCCTAAATGGGCGACCATGACAATGAGCACAGCAATGGCCCGCAGCCCGTCAAGGCCAGGTATATATCCGAACTTTGCCGTCTCTGACAGGCGGCTATTATCGGTTGCTGTGAACCATGACAGCATTAGGCACTCACACCGGTCGTAGCGTTTACGCCGTAGAGCTTTTGCTTAAAGCTTCTCCACCAGAATATTTTTCCCAACGCCTGGGATGTGCGGTTTTGATAATGAATATATTTGGGTTTGCCCATTATCTTTAAGGCGATTGCAGTAGGGCCATAAACACATAGCTGCATGCCACCAATGATCATCCATTTGATGACACCAAATGTACCCGCTAGGCCTTTATCTGCTTCGGCTTGCGACGGACCCTGCCCAAAGGCGAAGTTTCTTTTCCACATATAGGCTGGCGTTGCGCGAGATGCGGGAACGATTTCGTAGCTCTTGGCCTTGATTGCCCAAGCGACCTTTGCCCCGCTCCGCTGGAGGTGATGGAAAAGTGCATCATCCTCGCCGCCTGTTTCATTATGGATAGGATTAAAGGGAGGTGAGGGCATGTCGCAGAGCGAAAGATCCAATAGGCAGCCTCCAGTCCCCAAGCATTTTTGGATGTAGCCTTCAGGCGCATCGGCGATGCGTTCAAAGAAGGGTTCCATAAAGGGGTTAAGCGGGTCGTTTTTATTGGGCATCAACGCAATTGCGGGGCCGAAGGTAATGGCAGCCTTATACTTAAGGGACACGCGGACAAGTTCTTCAAGCCATTCGGGGAACGCATCCATATCGTCATCGAGAAACGCTATGAAACGTCCTCTCGCGACATTTAGGGCGCCATTACGCGCATTGGAAACACCCGGTTCAGGGACATGTTTGTAAATAACTGGGATTGTCGATGTTTCTTTGAATTCCGAGACGAAAGCTTTTGCGCTCGCCAGGGGGTCATTATCGGCCACGATTATTTCCACCAAGCGATCTCCTGCGCTTTGCCCCATTAAACTATTTAGCGCCACGCGAATACCATCGGGGCGTTTATAGGTGGGAACGACAATGGATATGCCTTCAGACCATTTATTGTTGGAAAGCTTACTCATTCGCCAACTCCATATGCTCGATTGCCTCAGCCATTGTGAGGACTTGTGCGCCCGACGCCTTAACGGCTTTTATCACTTGGATCATTTGTTCGGCTGTACAGCCATATTGGCTGGGATTATCTCTTACGTCATGAGTGAAAATAGGGAGCCAGCCGGGCCTATTTTTCATATTTTCAATTTGCCCCATCAACTTGTCAAAGCTGACACCCGAATAAAGCCGATTTGATCTGATTTGGTTCAAATCAATATCTTCTGAACTTTCGCGGCTGCGAATGCCGCGAGCGCCTTTAAATCTGGAGGAGAGGGCCTTTTTGATGGAGGGCGTGACTTGCCCATAGGGATAGGCAAAGGTTTCGCTAGGCGGTAAGCCCAGTGCATTTAAGCTCGTCTGATTTTTGTCGATATCGGCCATGAAGTCTTCAACATCACATTGCGTTGCATCAATATGATTATATGTGTGATCACCAATTTCATGTCCACTTTCATGTAACGCTTTCACATCATCGGCGCTCATGTGTAAGCCGAGATGATTGGTTGTGCCGCAGAGTCCCATGGCAATATAAACGCTTGAGCGCCAGTTTTCCTGCTCAAGAGGTTTGATGGCGTTTTCAATGACGGATTTAGGACAGTCGTCAAAACTAAAGCTGACGATTGGGCGCTCAAGCTTGGGCCGTATAACACGCCGTGCTTGATAGACAACGAACCGGCGTTTTAGCTTGGCCTTAATTGAGGTATCTGGCTGGTAAATGCTCATTATGCGAAGGCCTCCGCGTAATGGCTGGCTCGCCAGAGCTTGAGCGCCATGAGGCGTAGTTTGATCGGCATAAAGTTGAGCTTAACGGCTAACTTCAAAAAGGGCCGCATTAGTTTTTGACCTGGCGTATTGCGTAGCTTTTGCGAAATTTTAAACAGGTTAAGTGTTTTCGCGATGTCAGGGTGTTTTTCTGTGAACCGCACATAATTATGGCCGCTGGTTTTAAACCGACGTAGCAAAGTTTCGGTGCTCTCAAGCCCCAAGTGCAAAGCGGGTATATCTGCGTGAATGAGCTCAAATCGTTTCGCCACGCGTGCCGCCCACTCACTATCCTCCCAGCCCCAACCCGTAAAGCCGTCATCGAAGGCTTCGGCCGCCAAAACGGACTTTCGAACGGCGAGGTTAGAGGACGCAACAAATTGTGGGCCGGCAGCCTGTCGGGATTCTAAAGACAAGCAGTCTGAAACCGCTGAGAGTGCGCGATGTAGTTCTTGGTCTGCCGTCTCTGCCCGCTCGGGAACTGTAAATCCTCCAAATATGACATCGGCCATATCCGCTTCAATAAGATCTACGTAGTCGGAAAGAAAACGATGCGAGACGGGGCGCATGTCCGCATCGAGGAAAAGAACCCAATCCGCCCGAGCATTTAGCTGCAGGGTATTACGAGCCGCTGAGCGGCCTTTATTCTCATGAGCAATCATTAAGTGCACAGAGCTATGTGCGGATTTTACCGCGGCGCAGACCTTTGCATTTAATTCCGTATCACCCGTCCCATCATCATAGATGAGAATCTCGACGTCATTATGCTCTGAGGTCTGGGCAAGCAGTGCGTGGAGCAGGGCAGTTGGGTCATCCCTAAAATAGGGAATAAGGACAGAGAGCTTAGGTATATTGCGACTCTGTTTGAGGCTTTTAATGTGCGTAATATCTAGGGTCATGGCGTCACCACCTTTATGCGCCGTTTTTCGAGTAAGCCTTTAATAAATGTGCGCGAGTTTGCTGCGTTGATAGCCATGCTAACAGCACCGTAAACAGCTGCGCCCAGAGTCGCTTTAATGACGAGGGCCACAAAATCAGGCAGGTGCGAGATATCCGGCAGAGCCAACACAGCGGCGGCCATACAGACGCAGGCGAAGCCGATTTCTAGGGCTGCGCGAATGGGAAGAGGTAAGGGATAGAAGCGGCGCCCTACCGCTACAGCTAGAACAAAGCCCAGCGCATAGGAAATAACCGTCGCATAAACTGCGCCCATTAAGCCGTGAATAGGAATAAGCCAGATATTTAGGCCTATATTGAGAATGACTGGCGGCACCATAGCCCACATAAACATGCTAGTTTTTCCTGACAGCATGAAAGCGCGCTGCGCGTAGTAGCTTATGAGGCCATTAAGAACGCCCGCAAAAGCAATTAATGGCATAATTGTCATGGCGCCTTCGCGTATGTCCGGCCCGATAATAAAACTGAATTCTTTTGCGACAAGGGCAATACCCGTTGCGGCTGGCATCGCAATCCAAAGTAAGGATGCACCATAATCTCTCATAATCTCTCGTGAGCGCTCAATGCCTTCTTTTTCCATGAGCGTAACCGCGATAGGTGTTGCGGCCATAGAAATCCAAACAAAGAGGATTTCAAGCGAGCGGTTCGCAAGATTATAGCCCGCATTATATTGGCCCGCAGAAGCCTCTCCCATCATGCCAGCAATCAGATACATATCTGCTGAATTCAGTGCGTAGGCAAGTAGGAGGGAGATACAAATGGGCATTCCATACCGAAAATAGGTGTTGGCCTTCGCCGGTTGAGACGTGCCGCCCTTCATCTTTCTAAGCATGAAAGGGAGATCTAAGGCTAGGGCAATTATCAGGGCGATAATGATACCGATATAGGGCGAAACTTCGCGCAGGGGTGTTGCCAGAATGAGGATGATTCCAAAGGTAAAACTCAGCAATGTTTGCGTAGAGTAAATGAGGCTGTAACGCTTGATACGATGCGAAGCCTTATGAGCTTCCATTCCCAGATTAAAGAAGATTTGAAGTGTCGTAGATCCCAGCGCGAAAACGAGAACCGTCTTCATCGCCGAGGATATAGGGACGGCCAAAATCAACATCATCATAAGCGCGAACCCAGCAGCGCCGGTCGCAACGCCGTAGGTATAGAGTGTTTTCAAATGCGAGCGCACATCATTTTCGCGTTCTGCGCGAGCTTGAAAACGGGCCATGGCGGCTTCGAGCCATGTGAAGAAACCCATATGCGCGAATTGCATGGTGATTATGGCGAGTGCATATCTCCCGAACTCGTCACTATCCAGCAGGCGTGTAAGCACCACAATCGTACCAAAACTGGCAATGATATTCGCCAGATTGACAGGAATATAGGCGAGCATGGACCGGCCCATCATGAGGACAATCCCCAATGATATGAAGGGTTTGGATGCATTATCGAATGTTCTCGCTATCGCCTAATAGAACCGGAAGGGTCTTAAACATGATGTAAAGGTCAAAGAGCGCATTACTGCGTTCGATATAGTCCACATCCAATTCAACACGCCGCGCGACATCATCTCCATTATGGAGCGGGCCGCGAGATCCATTGATTTGTGCCCAGCCTGTCATACCTGGTTTAACCTTGTGGCGATGGGCATATTCGGCGACGAGTTCCATTGAATCCTTGCCCTCTGTACGCATACCCACAGCGTGAGGCCGAGGTCCAACCAAGGACATCTCGCCTTTGATGACATTGATCAATTGGGGTAGCTCATCAATTGAGGTCTTGCGAATAAAGCGGCCAATTTTGGTGACACGGGCATCGCCTGCAACAGTCTGTTGCGCAGCTTTTAAGTCCGCTTGGTCATTTCGCATGGAGCGAAATTTATAGACGTTAAAGACACGATTATTGAAGCCGTGGCGAGGCTGCTTGAATAGAACCGGCCCAGGGCTGTCCTTTTTAATCAAGAGAGCGATGATGGCGAGAATAGGGGATAGGGCGATAAGGGCCAATGAGCCGATGCCAATATCCATCAAGCGCTTAATAGCTGTATGGGCGCCACCTTTCGGGTTGCCTGTCACCTCACGCATGCCGACCTCGGCAATTTGCGTCAGGCGTTGTTGAACGTGATTGAGGTTTTCAAACTCATCAACAACGAAAGCGATCCGGTTGGGAAGAAGCTTCACTTGTTCCAAGAAAGCTTGTTTCCGGCTCTCCGCCATACCGGGAAGGGTGACGACGATGCGATTGACGTAAGGTAGCTTGTCCCAAGTCAAAAGGTCTTCGATCTTACCAATGACCGGCACGCCATGAATATTGTGCGGCGCGCGTGCGAGGCGCTCATCAAAAATCGCTAGAATATTCAACTCGCGAGTTTTCGCATTTTCTTCAATCAGCCGTCGGGCGGATTCTGTTGCGCCGAGCATAACAATAGTGGGCGCGAGGGCTCCCTTATTATGAAGCCGCTTGACTTGCGTATGATAAAGAGCGTGCAGTACGAAAAGTACTGCTGTTGCGCCGAGTCCCGCTTTCGCCAATGCGTCAGGCAAAAACGTGTCGGGCTTCGTTATCAATGCGATTGTCAGCCAGAGACCCAAGGCGCCAAATGCGGCAATCATGACGGTGCGCATATGCTGTCCCAAAGTTTCGGCAGCCGCGAAACGGTGTGCGCGATTGGCAAATAACATCGTTATAAAAATGACGCTGCCCATAACAGCGGCAGCAATCGGCGCAATCACGCCATTATCATTCATGCCGACATAGCCATTCCATACGCCAAGGACGATAATGGCCGTGACCCAGAAAATATCTGAAGCGCGAAGCGCAAAACGTAGGGCGCTCATGCTGGTTTGTTGTTGGGGAACACTCACATCAGCCGTTGTTTTTCGCTTGCGGCGACGATCTTTGACAACGCGTTTACTTGTTGGACGAACCTTCTCCGCGAAGGTGTCCATAGAGGCCTCAGACGACTCACGTCTTTGGGCTGACCCACGTTTTTCGTCAGCTCTGCGAGCTGATTTTATGGTTGCGGTATCCACGCCGAGCGCAGGCTCGGAGCTTGTTTTTTTAATCTGTTTTGGCATTAAACCCACCTTATTATTAGCCTTGTCATAGGCTAAATCCACAAACATCTCGTAAACGCGACGTATAAAAGTTCATGCCCAAGCTGTGCCAATTTGGAGCAAGGTGGCTCACAACAGGTCATTGCGGCGTTGCCATGGTTAATATTGGGTGAATTTTAGGCAAAGCTGTATTTTTATGGTAATTTTCATAATTTACGGCCCGTAAAAATTTTGACGAAATCGCGTCGAATGCGCCGAATTAAGACAGTTGATAATTGGATGTCGCATTGCGTCCCCTTTTGGAACGCAAATAACTACAGATTGGGGGCGATTAAAGCTTGCTCCGTTCCTCGCAATTCGCTAGTCCCGCCGACGGAGACGTGGCCGAGTGGTCGAAGGCGCTCCCCTGCTAAGGGAGTATGGGTCAAAAGCCCATCGAGGGTTCGAATCCCTTCGTCTCCGCCACTACCTTCTGGCGAATATAAATCCTATCGATGCAAACTATTGTAGCTGGTTGCTCTAGCGCGTTTCGGTGTTGCTGGGTTAAACAAACCTGACCGTGATACGTTCTAATCCTTCAATCCCTCCGGAGAGTTCATCTCCAACTGTGACGGGGCCGACGCCGGCAGGGGTCCCTGTGTAAATCAGATCACCGGCTTTAAGGTCCATATCTTTGCTGAGATATTCTACGATTTCGTCCACGGACCATATGAGCTTAGATAAAGCTGAGTGCTGAACGATATCGCCATTTTTCCGCAGCACGATATGTGCATTAGAAAGATCAACTTGATGGGCAGGGGTTAGGGCCGAACAGGGAGCAGAGAGATGAAAGTTCTTGGCCCGCGCCCAAGGACCGCCTTTGGCCTTGGCCTTGGCCTGTAAATCGCGGCGGGTCATATCTATGCCAACGCCATAGCCAAAAATTCCGTCCGGCCCCATCGCCACTACAAGCTCAACCTCGTAATGCAGATCCAGAGTATTAGGCGGATAGGGTATATTGGCTCCGCTCTGAACAAGGGTTTCTGCGGCCTTGGTAAAAAACACAGGTTCGGAGCGCTCAATATCTCCGCCCATCTCCACAACGTGGTCGGCATAGTTTTTACCAACGCAATAAATTCGCCGAACGGGGAACCTCTCATCACGTCCACCAATCGGGAGGCTTATGGGGTCAGCAGGCGGAAAAGCGAATTTCATAATATCCTCATTGCACAGGAGCGGCTCTCTGGTTAGCTTAGCTAAAAATAGGAGAGCTGCCAATGCGCGTTGTCGATGTGCCCATAGATAAAATCTATGTGCCTGCTGCGAAAAAAAAGACTTTGGACGAAGAGAAGGTTTTACCGCTGGCGGAGGACATTCTCGAAAATGGCCAGACAACGCCGATTTATGTCCGCCTTGGAAAAGACCGCTATGTCCTCCAAGAAGGCCTGCACCGTGTCGAAGCGATGAAGCTCTTGGGCAGTAAGACGATCGAAGGACACATTGTCCAAGCCAAGAAGCACTAGCATGAAAATTCTCCGCACCCCTGACAGCCATTTTGACAAGCTGCCGGATTACCCCTTTGCGCCGAACTATGTGACGGTCGGAGAGGAGCTGCGTCTGCACTATGTCGATCACGGCCCGCGCGATGGACAGGTCGTGATTATGATGCATGGTGAGCCCAGCTGGTCCTTTCTTTATCGCCATATGATTTCCAATGTTGCGGCGGCGGGCTATCGCGTTCTTGCGCCTGACCTGATTGGGTTTGGCCGGTCCGATAAGCCGAGCGAAATATCGGATTATAGTTACAGCCGCCATGTCGGATGGATGACGGATTGGTTTACCCAAATGAATATCGGTGACGCTGTGCTCTTTTGCCAAGATTGGGGCGGGCTTTTGGGGCTGCGCTTGGTCTCGGCTTTTCCCGAGAAATTTGCAGGCGTTATCACCGCCAATACGGGATTGCCAACAGGTGAGGGCACGCCCTCTGAGGCTTTCCTCGCCTGGCAGAAGTTTTCCCAAACTGTGCCTGAATTTCCCGTTGGGAATATCATTAACGGCGCAACGGTCACTGATCTTTCGCCTGACATCATCGCGGCCTATGACGCGCCTTTCCCCGATGAGAGCTACAAAGCCGGAGCGCGCATTTTTCCGGCGCTTGTGCCGACATCGCCCGACCAAGACGGGGCCGCGGAAAACCGCGAAGCGTGGAAAGTGCTGGCGCAATTTGAAAAGCCGTTCCTGACTTGCTTCTCTGACAAAGATCCCGTTACGGGCGGCGGCGAAAAACACTTCAAACGCAATATCCCGGGCGCAAAAGATCAGCCCCATCAAATCGTCAAAGGCGGCGGACATTTCCTTCAAGAAGACGTTCATAGTGAACTCTCCGACATCATTCTCGACTTTATGAAAACGCTTTAAGGGCGGCATCTGACTCTCGCGCAAGGGGATAGGTTCGGCCGCCTTGGTTTTGGAGCCGTTTCAGGGATTAAAATTGTGGAAGACGTAGC
>JAHDCL010000068.1 GCA_020629875.1 Hellea sp. | reverse complement strand
ATGTCTGGACGCAAATACAGATTATCGTAAATGCGGTCGCGGGGTCGTTGGAGGGGGAGGAGGTAGCTAAATTATAAAACCGCTGAAAGCCTGTCCAAAATCCACTTAAAGAAGTTTTTGATGATGGGCTCGGGAGGAAATTTATTCGGGTCTAGCCCCAACTCACTCTGACTGCTGGACTCTCTTAGATGTTCTAAATCATCTTGTGCCGCCATGTAGTGTGCCATTATATCATGCTCGCGTTGTCTGCTGGAAATATCAAAAATGAAAACATTCTTGATGTTCGGATGGAAAGGTAGAGAGTTTAGCGCAAAATAAAAAACTTCTTCTATGCTTTCGTCGTCATGCCATGTTGTAGTAACCGACTTTTCCTCAGGAATCCGTTTCCAATTATGAGCTTCAAGGTTAGCTTCATCGACACTGTCATCCCAGAGTGAACACTCATGTCCATGAGCCATCATGTATAGGCACCCTTTTTCAATCAACCATTCGCTGACCATATGCCTCCATGCATGACTAACTTCGGCACCTATAGTGACGATCGCCGCAAAAGGAGCAATTATTTCTATCGCTTCTAAGGAGGCATCAGGTGTCAGGTGGATATATTGGGGTTCAATCATTATATAGTCATAGAAATGAGGTTTTTAAAATCAATCAAGGATTAAATGACGCCCCCTACCTATCTCTTTGACGGCCATTGCGTGCTGTGCTCTCGCGCGGTTCAGTATATTTTGCGGCATGAGACCACGCCAGAGATGCGATTTGTTGCCATTACTTCCGCCGAAGGGCGGGAGCTCGCCCAAGCGAATGATATTGACCCCGACAATCCTGAGAGCTTCCTCATCATTGAAGATGATGTCGTCCACCGCTCCTCTGACGCGCTCATCGTTCTCGCGCGCTATATTGGCGGCGTTCACAGGATTGCGGTCATTGGCAAAATCCTGCCGCGCCCTATCCGCGACTGGCTCTATAGCCTCATCGCTAAAAACCGTTACAAAGTTTTTGGCCAGACTGAGAGCTGTTATGTCCCCGCCCCTGAAAATCGTCACAGGTTTATACTGAGTTAGGGCCTCCGCCGTGACGATAGAGAGCTTTTAGCGATGCTCAATCATCGTAATAGGCACGTTTGTGACTATCTCGTTTCTGGCGTCCCTTTGGCTTTTTGCCTTTGGGTGCCTGAAACATAGACAGATCATATTGGGCGTGGTTTGGCCCCATATCATCCATATCGCTCTGCGAGCTAAGAAAGTTTTTAGATTTACGGTGACGTTTGGACATAAGAGCCTCCATGAAACGCCGCGAGCCATGTGGCCCCAGAAAAACCGGACTGTTCTCCGGTAGGATAAGAGTTTAGCCATCCACCCCACTTTGCGGAAGACCTAAAATGACATAAGCAGAATTTAGGCAAGATGGTTCCTTTCCCTAAACCCATGATTACAGACTGCGGCTTTTGCGCAGTTTAAAAACGGTGGGTACATTTGCCTCAATGCATTCAATGATAGCCCCGGCAATATCTTTACCTGTGGCCTTTTCAATACCCTCAAGCCCGGGCGAGGAATTAACCTCCAGTATTTTAGGCCCAGTGTCGCTCCGCAATATGTCTACGCCAGCGACATTTAGTTTCAAAACGCGCGCAGCCTTTATGGCTGTGCGCCGCTCTTCTTTGGTTAAGCGCACTTTGCTGACAGAGCCGCCTTGATGAACATTAGACCGAAACTCTCCGGCTTGCGCTGTTCGCATCATTGCGCCAACAACCTTCCCACCAACAATGAAGCACCTCAGGTCAGAGCCGCCGGCCTCTTTAACAAATTCCTGAACGAGAAAATGCGCTTTCAATCCGCGAAAAGCATCGATAAGCGCCGAAGCCGTCTTGCGCGTCCCGGCAAGGACAACGCCCTTCCCTTGCGTGCTTTCCAGGAGCTTTACCACAACAGGCGCGCCGCCTACGAGGTCAAGGATTCCCTTAGTATCATGAGATGATTTCGCAAAGGCGGTCATGGGCATTCCCAAGCGATGCGCCGCCAAGACCTGATGCGCCAAGAGTTTATCTCTGGACGCTCCGATGGGCGCTGCATTATTTAAACAATAGACCCCCATTGCTTCAAATTGGCGAACAACAGCCATGCCATAAAATGTCATTGAGGACCCGATACGGGGTATGACGGCGTCATAGCGCGGCAGCGCTTTTCCATCATAATGCACTTCTGGCTTATGAGCATTAATCGACATGTAACATCGGCTTGTGTGGATACAATCAACGACATGACCGCGCTCCTCGGCGGCTGCGATCATCCGCCGATTGGAATAGTTATTCGGCTCTTGAGTCAGTATCGCGATGCGCAAGGGTCGCTTTGGAATACTTTTCTTCCGTTGGCGCTTCTTATAGACATCATAATTGAGCACCGGCTGTTGAAATGAGGCGCCCGGATTAACGGTGACGTTTTCCTTTAACGCGGAGCGCCCAATTAACATTCTATAGCCCATTGTTTCGCGATTGCTCAGCGAAATTTCTGTCGGCCAGCTTTGTCCGCCAATCGAGATCATCGCGGTAATGACATAGCGCAATTCGGTCGCCCCATTCGAGCTCGTGACATTGCGCCTATCGGTAACCCGCGCTGAACACACCACTTCGATTGTGGGGTCCGCCGGGTCCGGGTGCATAATAAATCGCACTTGTGGATTGTCTTCTGTTCCGAAGGGCTCAATAGCAACAGCATGCAGAGCAGAGGTTCGCGCCCCCGTATCCACCTTTGCCTTTATGGCAGGAAGCGAGATTTCTGGCAGGCTAACCCACTCTTCCCAGCCCAATGATAAATTTTCAGTCATACTGATGCTCTTTTCCGCAGGTCGCGCTAGGCTTGTCCCAATGCGTAATTTAGAATTTTATAGCCTAGCTTTGCGGCAACAAAGTCCGGACTATGGAAGTTTTCAATGGGGGCTAATTCATTTATATCAGCGCCCACAATTGTACCGACTGTCGAGGCTGCTTTGATGATACTTATCGCATCATCCCAAAACAGACCGCCCGGCTCCGGCGTGCCTGTCGATGGCATAAGGGAACTGTCAAATCCATCCAAGTCAAATGTGAGATAAATAGGCCGTCCTTTTAAAGGACGGACAATGTCAGCGACCTTCCAGCTCGGCCGATCCTTTGCCCAATGAATGGTGATACGTTTCTTATTTGCCTCGTAAAACGGAATTTCTTCCTTCGATATATTGCGAATACCACAGGACACAATCGGAACCGTTGGGTGATCCAGAACACGCCGAATGGCGGCTGCATGTGAATAATGCTCCCCGTCATATCCGTCCCTTAGATCTGCATGCGCGTCAAAATGCAGGATAATCAAATCATCATATTTCTTCAGGAAGGGCCGAATAGCCCCCGGCGTGATGGAATGCTCGCCGCCAAAGACAAGAGGAAATTTTCCGTCATCAAGTACGGCGCTGGTCATGGCTTCCAATACTTTTAAGCTCGCGGCGATGTCGCTATTGTCAATCACAGGTTCGCGTGCCGTTACGACACCATAGCGCGCGACGGGTTCACACCAGAGATCCTCATCAAAAAGCTCTACTTCGCGGCTCGCGGCAATCATTGCAGTTGGGCCGTTTTCCGTTCCGCCGCCATAGGAGACTGAGGCCTCTAATCCAAAGGGGATTATTACGGCCCCTGCATCTTCGTAAGTTACGGCTAAATCAGCGCCCAGAGCCAGAAACCCTTCCTGCGGCCTTAAGATTGAGAATGGAACGCTCATGATTCAAACATCTTTGCAAAGTTACGGCGAGGTCGGTTTTTCCAATCACAGGAATGGTAAGCGTCAGACGCCAGAAGAGGAACAACAGACCCCGCTTCCGCAAATACCATTTGCTCCAAGGTTGTCTGTACTTTGCCCCAACTTGCAGCTTCTTTGAGCGTGGAGGAAGAACACGCCCCATCACGCACATCCGCGACCGTAATTTGAACCGCATATTTATGCATTTCGGCTTCGACGCCAAGAATTTCCGCGCAGACAACGGTATCCTGGACAAAGTTTTTAGGTACACCTCCGCCAATCATGAGCAATCCGGTAGAGCCCGCCTTGATCTTGATATCTGTCAGCTCGCGAAAATCGGCAACGCTGTCTATGGACAGATAGTTCCCGGGGTTTTCAACTTGGTGTTTGACAAGACCAAAGCCTGCCGAACAGTCGGAGAATGCGGGGACAAAAATCGGCACATTATAATCATAGCACGTTTCGATAAGACTATCTTTTTTCTTAGCGTGAGTTTTTAGCCACTTGCCCATTTCCCAGATAAATTCGCGGGAAGAATAAGGGCGGCGCTCAAGGCTGTCCGTAATCTCTTTAATGACATGATCACAAGCTTGAAGCTCCTCTTCGTCAATATAGGTGTCGTAGATACGATCAATATAAAGCTCACGCAGCTCATTATCGTCGACCTGACTATCCGCTTGGTAATGTTTGAATCCAAGAGCTTCAAAGAAATCCATATCGACAATGGACGCGCCTGTGGAAACAATTGCGTCCACCATGCCATATTTTACAAGGTCGCGATAAACATGCATGCAGCCACCAGCAGATGTTGACCCTGCCAGAGTCAAAATCACCGAGCAATTCGGATCATCCACCGCTTGCTTAAATATATCTGTCGCTCGGCCCAAATCCCTAGCAGTGAAGGACATTTTTCCCATGGCTTCGATGATGGGACGCGCGTCAATTTTTGTAATGTCGATATGCTCAACAGGATTTGAGAGCAATTGTGCTTTTGTATTAGTGGTCATGATTAATCTTCCAAAATTGCGACCATGTGATCGCTGTAAAATCCATTAAATTCTGTGGCGAGTGTTTGGCCATAGGCACCCAAATTCTGCACCTCAATCCAATCCCCTTCGCATATGTCTGCGGGCAGATGGAAAGGCCCCGTCATGGTGTCGGCGCTGTCACAGGTTGGTCCGAAAAACCGAAATCCGATTGTATTCGCGCACGGGGCCGGAGGGCGGCTGCGGTGCAGTTTGACGGGAAACTTCCAGGCGAATTGGCCGGCATCAAAAAGGGATCCATAAGTCCCGTCATTTAGATAAAGGTCTTCGCCTTTTCGCAACTCTACACGAACCAGCGTAGAGCCGCCCTCAGCGCAAAGAGCGCGTCCCGGCTCGCCTAGGACATCTAAGTCATCGAAACCATTGGCGGCCAGACTCCGAGCTATCGCTTCAAAATAGCTGTCCATCGGGGCAATTGGCATATCAGGATATGCGACGGGGAACCCACCGCCCACATCAATCGAGTCTATTTGAACGCCAGAAGCTTCCACCAATTCGCGAGCATAAGATAAAGCGAACTCATATCTTTTCGGCGAGAGGCACTGTGAGCCTACGTGAAAACAGAGCCCTAATTTACCAACGCGGCGGCGCGCGGCTCTAAGAAGCGCAACAGCCTCCTCACCTTCCGCTCCAAATTTGCCTTTGAGCGGCATTGCCACCTCTGACGTCTCCCTAAATTTGGGGAGTGCCAAACGCAGGTGCAGATGCAAATCCTCCGCCTCATAGGTGCAGTCCAAGATTTTTTGTAACTCATCAGCATGATCGAAAGCCATATTCCGCACGCCAGAATTATAGGCGAAGGCAATCGTCTTTCGAGACTTGATCGGATGCATCAGAAATAGCTCTGCTTGCGGCAGAAGATTACGAAGCAATTTTATTTCGCGAATGGAGGCTACATCGAAACGCCGAACTCCCTCATCCCAAAGAATTTGTAATAATGAAGGATGTGGGTTCGCCTTAACCGCATAGAGTACATTCCCAGGAAAACCGTTCACAAAGGTTCGCGCCGCGCGCGCTACCTTTCTCGGATAGAGCGCATAAATTTGATCATCACCCTGATAGTCCGAAATGGCATCAGCCGCGGTTTGATAAGTAGGCAAGCCATAGGGCTGCAATAATGAAAGTGGCTGCGATCTTACAGCCTGAAGTGAATTTAACATCGGTAAAATTTCCGAAAATCCCGAGTAGGGAAAGTTTCAAAAACAACAAACGTCTATATATTAAGAGATTGTCAGTGGCAGTGTTTCAGGCGGGACTATTCCCGCACCGCACTACTGGGTTCCGCAATAGCGGCCAAATATTCTTGATGTTTGGACGACAGGAATGTGTCTCCCAGCTGCGCCTGCAGTGAGATTGATCCACTCAGAATGTAGTTAGTATTGGACTGGGCCATACCACCACCTCTTAATTCCAAATCGTCAGAATTGACAAAAACAAAACCAAGACGCTACCGGCGGCTATTAGATGAACCATGAGGCTCATCACGGCTGACAGATTTCCCATTCAACGCCATTTAAGGCTGCTTGTTCAGGGCTCGCTGTAGCTCGCTTTATCGTCGAAAAGGGCAAATAAGCCAAAAATTTTCTCTGGCAAGTCCTTTTTTCAATATTTTGCGAATTCATGAATGCCTCTGCGCAAAGGCCAAATTTCTACTGACACCTCCCGACGAGTCATTTAGACAGCTCCCTACTGGAGGGTTTATGCTGAGTCTTTTTGAAATCGCCGCGCTGCTATTGGTGCTATCTGCTATTCTGTCATGGCTGAATAGGGCTTACATAAAGCTGCCTCATACTATTGGTCTTTTAGTCATGGCGCTGCTCGCCTCATTCGGGGTGATGGCGCTAGAAGCCTTTATTCCTAGCCTGCAGGTCTATGAGACCTTGTCAGGCGCGATTGGCCAGATTGATTTTAATGAAACCCTGATGAAGGGAATGCTGGGCTTCTTGCTCTTTGCAGGCGCATTGCATGTCGATTTTGCAAAGTTACGCGACGCGAAATGGGCTATTGGCTCTATGGCGACATTCGGTGTCATCCTCTCCACTTTCATCGTGGGCACAGGCTTCTATTTTATCGCTAAGCTTTTGGGGCTTAACCTTCCCTATATCTGGGCGCTTGTCTTTGGATCACTTATCAGTCCTACCGACCCCGTCGCCGTGCTCTCTATCTTAAAATCCGTGAAGATGCCCAAGAGCCTGGAAGCAAAAATCGCGGGCGAGAGCCTGTTCAATGACGGCGTTGGCGTTGTCGTATTCACCATCATCGTCGCTATCGCTGTCGGAGCCTCAGGCGATCATGCGTGGACACAGACCATTATGCTGGCGGGTCCAGCTGAAGCTGCGGGCGGCGGCCATGGCGGCGTAGGCGTTCTTGACGTCATCGAGCTCTTCGTTGTGGATGCCATTGGCGGAGCCATCCTCGGCGCCATCGCGGGGTGGTTAGCTTACCGCATGATGGCCAGCATTGATGAGCATGCGATTGAAGTCTTAATCTCTCTCGCTATCGTCGCCGGCACTTATGCCATTGCTCAGCGCATAAATATCCTTGGTCATCACCTCTCCGGCCCTATCGCGGTCGTTGTAGCAGGGCTTATGATTGGCAATAAGGGCGCTAGCTTTGCCATGAGCGATCACACCAAAGAATATCTCTTTGGTTTTTGGGAAATGATTGATGAAATTTTGAACTCGGTGCTCTTCCTCCTAATTGGATTAGAACTCTTGGTTCTCGGCCTGGTACCGCAATATGCTTGGGCCGGTCTCGTGGCCATTCCGCTCGTTTTGCTCGCCCGTCTCTGCGCGGTATATGTGCCGATGAAAGTTATTGGGACATTTAAGAACTTCACCAAGGGCGCAATTCCCGTTCTGACATGGGGCGGCGTTCGCGGTGGTATCTCCGTAGCTCTGGCGCTGTCATTACCCGATAATGAGTATAAGCCGCTTATCCTAACGGCGACCTATTGCGTTGTTGTCTTCTCGATTATTGTCCAAGGTTTGACCGTGAAGAACGTCGTTCAGAAAGTTGTCGATCCGAACCTGTTGTAAATTCATCACAATGTTACAAAATAACTAAATAGGTCTTGACCTAGGGCGCCCCCTTGCTCATTTAGTCAGAGATGAGCAAAAGCTTGGCATATCGTTGGTTAGTCGGGGCGTTTCTCGCCCTGTTCATTGGCCTGCAAAGTTATAGCATTTCCCATGCGAGTGAATATGGCGATGCTTCGCATGCCGAAGACTGCATCAGTTGCGAAGTCACAGTGTTGGCAGAGGAGCAGCTAAGCTCCGAACCGAAGCTCGTTCTTTTCGATCTTAGCACCTCGGATACTGTCGACACCCCTTATCCGGATTTTATATCCGCACCTTATGTCGCCCCTCAAAGCCGCGCGCCCCCTCCCCGAGCGCCTCCTTTCACAATTTAACATCTCCCGCTGCGCCCGTTGGCGCGCCCTTGGCACTTTGCTGACCGCAAGCTGCACCTCTCTTTGTTAAATTGGATTGTTAAATCATGAACACCCTTATCCTTCGCAGTGTTTCAGCTGCTACACTCTTACTATCTGTATCAACTGCGGCTTTAGCCCAAGATGCCCTCTCAGATGAAATCATCGTCACCGGATCGCCGCTGGTGCGCTCCGTCGACGAAGCCATTACCGGCGTCTCCGTCCTCTCTGGCGAGGAGCTCTCAAATCGGCTAGCTGGGACAATCGGCGAAACGCTCAAGAACGAGCCTGGCGTCTCTTCCACATTCTTTGGCGCAGGTGCCTCTCGCCCCATCATTCGCGGGCAAGGCGGTGATCGCGTTCGCGTTCTGACAAATGGCATTGGTTCAATCGATGCCTCCTCCGCCTCTCCGGACCATGCTGTCGCGGCGGAACCCGCTCAAGCTGAGCGTATCGAAGTTCTACGCGGTGCATCGCTCCTGCGCTATGGCTCATCGGGCTCAGGCGGCATTGTCAACGTGATTGACGGACGCATACCTACGGAGTTGCCTGAGGACGGTATCGATGGTGCCGTTCGAATTGGGGCAAGCTCAGTTGATAATGGCAGAGAAGCCGCGGGCTCTATTGATTTTGGCGCAGGTAACTTAGTTTTTCATTTTGATGGAACAATAAAAGAAACCGACGATTACCGTATTCCGGGCTTCGCGGAGAGCGCGCGCCTGCGCGCCCTTGAAGAGGCGGAAGAGGAAGAAGAGCATCACGATGAGGATGAAGATGAGCATGGTCACGAGGAAGAAGAGGAAGCCTTTGGCCGCCTTGAAAACTCTCAGACGAAATCAACCGCGTTAACGGGCGGTGCCTCTTATATTGGCGAGCGCGGTTTTATCGGGTTTGCTCTCCATAAATTCGACTCTGATTACGGCATTCCTGGCGGGCACAGCCATGGCGAAGAAGACGAGCATCATGACGAAGACGAAGAAGAGCATGATGAAGACGAGCATGAGGAAGAGCATGACCATGAGGAAGAGGGTGAAGAGCAAGTCACGATTGGGCTTGACCAAACGCGTCTCGATATAAATGGCGCTCTCGAATTTGACGGGATAATTGAACGCCTTCAATTCTTCGGTGGATATGCTGATTATAAACATACCGAGTTTGAAGCCCCCGGCGAAGTCGGCACGATTTTCACAAATGAAGGCTATGAGGCGCGGCTAGAAGCCATACAGCGCGAAAAAAATGGATGGGCCGCCGCCTATGGTATTCAACTTAGAAATCGTGACTTCTCCGCCATAGGTGAAGAAGCTTTTGTACCGCCAACCAAAACCAAACAAATTGGTGTCTATACTTTCCACGAAAAGGAAATTGGTGATTTCCATCTGGAGGGCGCCGCACGTTATGAGAACAGCTCTCAGGAAAATAGCGTTACAAATGAGGATATCAATTTCGATCTCTTTAGTGTCTCTGCAGGCGGGGATGTGCATCTCTCGGATGCCATTCGCCTTGGCGGAACGATCTTCCGCACAGAGCGTGCACCCACAACAGAAGAGCTTTTCTCCAATGGCCCGCACCTAGCAACCGAGCAATTTGAACTTGGCGATGCCACGCTGGATAAAGAAGTCGCAACGGGCGTGGAACTCGCCTTCCGACACCGCGAAGATGGGCATTATGTGACCGTCAATGCCTTCTACACCGACTACTCTGACTATATATTTGAGACGGCAACTGGAGACGAAGAAGACGGGCTGGATGTTTACCAATTTACGGGTGCCGATGCCAGCTTCAAAGGCTTTGAAGTCCAAGGGGGCATGGATTTAGCACAATTAGGTGATTTCACACTTAAGGCAGACGCGCTGGCTGAATATGTTCGCGCCAAAACTGAGAACGGGAACCTTCCCCGCATCCCGCCTCTCTCTATCCTCACGGGTATCGAAGCGGATAGCGAGCGGTTCAACTTCCGCGCTGAGCTCGACTACGCCGCAGAGCAAAACAAGCTGGACGCCTTTGAGATACCAACGGATGACTATGCACTTGTGAACCTCTTTGCGACGTGGCGTGCCCCGACAGGTGCGCAAGATGTGCGCCTCAGCCTCTCTGTGATGAACCTATTGGATGATGATGCCAGACAGCATGCCTCATTCCTCAAAGACACTGTACCATTGCCGGGGCGCAATGTGCGTTTCTCAATTGCTTCTACCTTTTAGAGGGAATTGAGAATATTGTCTGCGGCGGCCAACCCTGAGAGGAAAGCCCCCTCAACTCGGCCGCCCAGACACCAATCTCCACAAGCCACCAATCCTCTTTTTGAATCGAATAAAGCAGGTTGCTGTGGAGAAGCTGACACAGACGCATAAAGCCATCGATGTAACGCGCGATGCGGAGCGGATGTGATATCAAAGCCGCAAATCTTGCTGGCTGAAGCCTCCATTTCCGCTTGGACCCACGCCTTATCTGCATCCGCATGCATATTTGACCACTCTGGCGAGCTATGGACAACTAATGCCGTCTTGTTTTTCCCTCGCCCAGGTTTGTCGCTATTCGCGGCTATCCAGGACGCTGGCCCGAGCTGTGTTCGCAAACTATCCCAACCAAATTCATGAGCGCCATCAAAACCCACCATCAGCGCGAAACAAGCATCCATTTTCACGGCTTTTATTTCCGGCATACCGCTGAAGTCCTCAGGCAAGAGGGCTTGCGCTTGGACAGATGGGACAGCGCAAACGACGAAATCAAAGCCCTCTTCTTTAGACTTGTCTTCGAAGTCTAAGGTCCATTTTTGAGCCTTGCGGGTTAGGCTCACGATGCGGCCACCCAAGCTAATATCTAAGTCCATTGCCAAGCACTTAGCCCAGCTATTCATACGCGGCGTCCCAACGAAACGCTCACCGCCTGTGTCAGTCTCTATTTTTCCGTTTTTGAGGTAGCGCGCCCGCCCGTCCCAGGGCGCGATAACGCCCTGCGCAATAGCGTCCAGAATGGCAGACTGGAATCGTTCATCTCGCGCCGTGAAATATTGCGCGCCGTGATCAAATTCATAAACACCCGCATAACGCGTTGACATTCTCCCGCCGACGCCGCGGGATTTATCAAATAACTTTACATCCGAAACACTTTTCAGTTTTCGGGCGGCAATTAGGCCGGAAAGGCCGGCGCCGATGATAGCAATACGTCGAGTCATACAAGGTCTTTATGCCCAAAATACGCGGTACGCCAACAACATCCGCAAAAAAATCCCAATTTTTACGAAAAAACAGTGATATTGAATTGAATTTTCGCACGTGAACTATTATGCGCGGTCAGCCTGTATTTAAATTGAGTTTGCTGCGTAAACTGGCGGACCAAAAAATACGAGAACACCAATAGTTGCAAAAGGATATGACCGTGACCACCAAGATTGCCATTAACGGATTTGGACGCATTGGGCGTAATGTATTGCGCGCACTTGAGGAGAGTGGACGAGATGACCTACAGGTCGTCGCGATTAATGACCTATCTTCGACAGATAACCTCGCTCACCTTCTCAAATATGATTCCGTCCACGGACGTTTCGGTGGCTCTGTCAGCCACACAGAAAACACGCTAAATATTGGTAAGGGCGATATACAGGTCACGGCTATTCGTAATCTTGAAGACCAAAACTGGGCTGACAATGACGTAGATATCGTCATGGAGTGCACAGGCATTTTTACAGCACGTGATGCCGCCGCCAAGCATTTGGACGCTGGCGCAAAGCGCGTGCTTATTTCTGCGCCCGGCGCAGGCGCTGACAAGACAGTTGTTTATGGCGTAAATCATGACGTGCTGACGAAAGACGACCTTGTCGTCTCTAACGCGTCTTGTACAACAAATGCCCTCGCCCCTGTCGCGAAAGTCCTCAATGACGCCTTTGGCATCGAGAATGGCTTTATGACCACAATCCATGCTTATACGGGTGATCAGCCAACATTGGATACCATCCACCGTAAAGATTATAACCGTGGACGCGCGGCCGCCATGTCAATGATCCCGACATCCACTGGCGCAGCACGCGCAATTGGGCTTGTTATTCCTGAACTTAACGGGAAGCTGGATGGCAAAGCTATCCGCGTGCCAACACCAAATGTCTCCGTTGTTGATCTGGTTATTAATGCCTCAAAAAATGCGGACGCAATTGCTGTGAACGAAGCTATTCGCGAAGCCGCTAACGGGTCATTGAAAAACGTGCTGCAAATCGTGGACGACAAAACTGTGTCCGTTGATTTCAATCACGATCCGCATTCCTCCAGCCTTGTGACAGACGAGACGGTTGTCATGGACGGCAACCTTATTCGCGTGTTAAGCTGGTATGACAATGAGTGGGGCTTCTCTAACCGTATGCTCGACACTGCTGCCGCAATGGCAAAATTCCTTTAGGAGGCTATCATCGCCCGCAAATCGACCGCCGCCGAGCTTCATAAACGCTTGCAAGCACAGCTAAAGGAACATCAGCACCGCAAGGATTCTGATCCGCAATCTAATGCGGTAAAACTTTTGGCCTATGACATCTCCAAAGATGTCGAAGACAGGGCCGTTGCCTTTCGTGATATCGAGGCCCTTGTAAAGTCGATTTCAGATAAGGCCGCCATTGACCGCGCCCGCCGCCTGCGGGAGCGCGCCAATGTGCGCAGCCTGCGCGCGATGGATAAAACCATCACAGATATTGCCGCAAAACAGGCCGAAAAGGGCTTCAAAGCCTTTAAAGAGTGGGCAGAGCTGCCGGGGCTTGGCGTTGTTTTAACAGCCCACCCGACATTCTCCCTCTCGCGGGATATTCGTGATTGCTTGGGCCGTGTCGCCTCAGCCGACGAGGGTGAGTATAAGTCCGAAATAAACGAGCTAAAAACTTACCCCTACCTCCCCAAGCGCGCACCTACGCTCAAAGAAGAGCATGAGGACACACAAGACGCATTGGCTCGCATTCAAGGCGCGCTAAACGGCATTAACGCCAAGATCCTTGACGCCGCGCGCAAAGCTTTCCCAGAGAAATGGACGAGCATCACCCCTCACCTCGTAGATGCTTATAGCTGGGTGGGTTATGATATTGACGGGCGCACGGATATTACATGGGGCGATGCCCTGCGCCTGCGCCTACAGGAAAAACGTGACCAGCTCTGCCGGTACAAAAAAACAGCGGAAAAAATTCAAGGCAAAGGCAAAGTGGACGCCAAAGGCGAAGCCGCACTTGATAAATTGATTGATAAACTCTCAGACGCCCATGAAAGCGCAGAGAGAGACCTTACCCTCTTTGAGAAGGATATCACGGACCCTGAAAACCTTGTGGCCGCTGCGAATAACCTTACCCGTGCTTCCACGCGCCGCTTTTTAAACCTGAAGCCCGCTATGCCGCTTATCAAGAAAGCAATCGCAAGCGCTGGCTCAGATGCTGTTATAAAAGACCTGATTTGCCTGCGCGCGCAAATGGTGGCCTTTGGCCTTGGTACAGCGCGGATTCATTTCCGCCTGAATAACCGTCATGTCGTCTCTGCGATGAAAGGCGTCTTTGGGCTGGATGAGAAAAGCTCGGACAATCGCACCCTTCTTATGAAGGCGTCAAAGCTGACCAAAAATGTAAAGCCGCAACCCGTCAATTTTGCCTCTCTCGCTTTGGAGAAATCTACCGCGCATGAGAAGATGATTCTGACCGCGCAAATTCACAAATATATTGATGATGAGACACCCATCCGCCTGCTGATTGCTGAGACAGAAGACAGTCTCACCCCGCTTGGTATGCTCTACCTTGCGCGCCGTTACGGGCTTGAAAAGCATCTGGACATTTCTCCGCTATTTGAGACGGCAGATGCACTCAATAATGGTGGTCGTATCATTGGCAAGATGCTCAGCAATGAGGTTTACCGCGACTATGTTAAAGATCGCGGCGTCTTTGCCATACAGACGGGCTTCTCTGATGCCGGCCGTTTCATGGGCCAAATCCCGGCAACGCTTGCTATTGAGCGCCTACAATCTCATTTTGCCTCGCAAATGGAAAAATACGACATGAAAGATGTCGTCTCGCTTGTGTTTAACACGCATGGCGAAGGTCTCGGACGCGGCGGTCACCCCGGCACAGTCGTGGACCGCGTGAACTATGTCATGAGCCCTTGGGCCGTGAACCAGTTTGAAAAGCGGGGTTTGCCGCTCTGCCACGAAACCAGTTTCCAAGGCGGTGACGGCTTTATGTGGTTCCAAACGGACACCCTCGCCCGCGCCACAGTCGGCTCACTTATTGAGGCCCGTTACGCCGATAAATCTGCGTCTGAAGATGATGTATTCTATCAGGAAAATGATTTCTCTTGGGATGTCTTCCGCACCATCGCGTCAGAGCAAG
>JAHDCL010000067.1 GCA_020629875.1 Hellea sp. | reverse complement strand
CGCCATTGGTGAATTCCTCAGCGCCGTCCATAGAGCGGATTTGGTCGATGAATTTGGCGACGTTTTCTGCCGTCTGATCCCCTTCGGCCAAATTGATGCCTTGGGTTTCGACAACCTTTGTCTCGGAATAACCGCCTGCTCCCGCGCATAAAATCATGCGGTTCGGCGCGTCATCACAGACGAGATAGACAAGACCCGCTGACACAGATTCAACCGTTAGCTTTTCCAGAATTTCTTCCGGCATTAGGTTTTCCGTCATACGGCTACGCGCGGTTGGGCTAAGCGTGTTAACACGTATATCATATTTCGCACCTTCAAGGCAGAGCGTGCGCATAAAGCCGGACAACCCTGCTTTGGCTGCGCCGTAATTTGTCTGGCCGAAATTACCATACATGCCGGAGCTGGACGTTGTCATGACGATACGGCCATAGCCGCGCTCTTTCATGTGGTTCCATACGGCCTTGGTACAGGTCGCAGAGCCACGCAGATGCACAGCCACAACAAGGTCCCAATCTGCCATTGTCATTTTAGAGAACGATTTATCGCGCAGGATACCTGCATTATTAACGAGAATATCAACGTGGCCCCATTTCGCGATGGCTTCATCCACCATGGCTTGGACTTCATCTTCATTGGTGACATTTGCGCCATTGGCGATTGCTTCGCCGCCAGCGGCTATGATTTCCGCAACAACATTATCAGCCATAGTTGACCCGCCGCCTGTGCCGTCAACGGAGCCGCCCAAATCATTGACGACAACTTTCACGCCGCGCGCCGCCAACGCCAAAGCATGACTGCGGCCCAAACCGCCGCCTGCCCCTGTCACGATCGCAACGCGGTCTTTAAATTCTACAGTGCTCATTACTTTATCCTAATTCAGCAAAGTCGCGCTACGCGACTTCGAACAACCCAGCAGCGCCCATACCACCGCCGACACACATTGTGCTGACAACATATTTCGCGCCGCGGCGTTTGCCCTCGATGAGGGCGTGAGCGACCATGCGTGCCCCTGACATCCCATAAGGGTGCCCGATAGAAATCGCGCCGCCATTAACGTTCATATTTTCCATCGGAATTCCTAGTTTGTCACGACAATAGATAACCTGAACGGCAAAAGCTTCATTAAGCTCCCAAAGATCAATATCATCCATTTTAAGACCGGTTTGCTTGAGAAGTTTTGGAATGGCGTAAATCGGGCCGATCCCCATTTCATCTGGCTCAAGCCCGGCAACGGCCATACCGCGGTAAATACCAAGCGGCTCGAGACCACGCTTAGACGCCTCTTTCCCTTCCATTAGGACGGATACTGAGGCGCCATCTGAAAGCTGTGAAGCATTACCAGCTGTGATGGTATATTCTGGACCGCGCACGGGTTTTAGACCTTGCAAGCCTTCAAGAGTTGTTGATGGGCGGTTGCCTTCATCCTTAGCAAGGGTCACTTCTTGCTCAGAGATTTCTTTCGTCTCTTTGTTCATCACTTTCATTGTGGAGGTAAGAGGAACAATCTCGTCGTCAAACTTTCCGGCTTCCTGCGCTGCGTGTGTACGCTGTTGACTTATAAGCGCATATTCATCCATCGCATCACGCGACACGCCGTAGCGCTTTGCAACAATCTCGGCGGTATCAATCATTTGAATATAAGCATTAGGATGCTTTTTGATAACGTTAGGATCTGCGCCAACGCGCATTTCTGGCGTTTGAACCATCGAGATAGAATCCACCCCGCCGCCGATAGCCACTGTTTGGTTATCTACAATGATCTGGCGCGCAGCGATACCGATCGCCATCATGCCGGAAGAACACTGGCGGTCAATAGATTGAGCAGCAACTGTTACAGGCAGATTGGAGGCTAGGACAGCATTACGGCCGATAGTGACCTGTACACCCTGTTGCAGGGCACAGCCCATCACCACGTCATCTACTTCTGCGCCGTCAATCCCCGCACGCGCTACAGCCGCGTCAATCGCGTGACCTGCAAGAGTTGGTGATGGCGTGGCATTAAATGCCCCACGATAAGCCCGGCCAATGGGGGTACGGGCAGTTGAGACGATGACGGCTTCGCGCATGATAAGCTCCTATATGCAATTTGTTGCATAGGTATGTCGCGCGACTGCAAAAAGCAAGGGCACGATCAGAAAGAAATTATAGAATTTACAGAGGGCACCAGCACGTTAGTGTGAAGTCATGTCTATTTCACTCTCCCACCGTCTTTTCGTTTTACTCCTGCGCCTTACCGGTGGGCGAAAGATTTTAGGTAAACAATTTGCTAAAGGCTGCTCCGCCACCGCCGCACCAAAACCCAAAGAGATCGAGGCATACGGCATCACGAAATCTGAATTCAAGGCACTGCCCGTCTGGACCTATTCAGGCGATGACACACTTATTTATTACTTACATGGTGGCGGCTTCATACTCGGATTTTCTGCGCTCTATTTCACAATGATGGGCAGCATAGCCAAAGCGTCTGGAGCCACTTTGGTCGCACCCGACTATCCTCTTCCGCCGGAAGCTACAGCCTTGGAAACACATGGGTGGATGCGCGCTCATTTCGTAGAAACCGTAGATAAGCTCAGGCCCAAACGTGTGATTATTATGGGCGATTCCGCGGGCGGCAACCTCGCCATCGGTCTCGCCGATTGGCTTAGTACCAATAATCATAAACCCGCAGATAAGCTTGTATTATTGGCACCTTGGGTCGATCTTGAGATGGCGGGCCCCGACGTTGAGCTCAATTCGGGTGAGCAATTGCTCGTCCATGATGACTTAAGAGCTGCAGGCAAGCGCTATGCAGGAAAGTTAGGCGTTACGCACCCTCTCATCAGCCCTGTTTTTGCGAATCAGCTCGCGCTCCCTGAGACGCATATTTTCACAGGCGACATTGACCCGCTCCATCCAGATATTATCCGCTTTGCAGCAAAATACCCCAAAGCGAAAATCGATCTCGCGAAAGATCTCCCTCACGTCTACATGCTTATGCCAACGAAAGAGGGCAAAGCGGCGATAATGCGAATTTCCGAGGCGGTCAAAGCTTAACGCGACCAGTCACCTGATTTGCCGCCCGTTTTCTGTGTCAGCATGACTTCACCAATCACCATATGCTTATCGGCAGCCTTTAGCATGTCATAGATTGTCAAGCAGGCGACGGTAACAGCTGTTAAAGCTTCCATTTCAACCCCTGTCTGTCCGCTCGTTTTGGCTTCTGCTGAAACGGAGAGACCCGGTAATGCCTCATCTTGCTCTATACGCACATTGACCTTAGAGAGCGGAAGCGGATGACAGAGCGGGATGATATCGGACGTCTTTTTAGCCCCCATAATGCCAGCAAGTTCGGCGACCGAAAACACATCGCCTTTCTTATTATCCCCCTCTTGTACGAGCGCGAAGGTCTCAGGGGCCATTTTGACATGCCCAACAGCGACAGCTTTGCGCGCTGTGACCGCTTTGCCGGAAACATCCACCATCGCCGCGCGGCCTGTTTCATCAAAATGTGTGAGCTTGGACATTATTTCTCCCCGAAACGCGGCATAAGGTCTATCATGTTGCAAGGACGGTGGCGACTGTCGAGCTGTGCCGCAATCACCTTATCCCACCCATCTTTCACCGCGCCATTCGAGCCTGGAAGGCAGAAGATAATTGTCCCTTGCGCTAATCCGGCGCAAGCGCGCGACTGCAATGTCGATAACCCAATCGTTTTGAAGCTTTCTTGGTGAAAAACGACAGAGAAACCATCAATTACCTTATCAAATAGGGGGGTTGCGGCTTCAACGGTTATATCTCGTCCCGTAAGGCCGGTTCCTCCTGTTGAAATTACGACATCTATCTGCGGATTATCCATCCACGCCTGTAATTGGGTCCGAACGCCTTGAATTGTGTCGCGTACAATCTCACGTCCCAACACATTATGACCCGCAGCTTCGATACGGGCCTGTAAAATGTCCCCTGAAGTATCATTTTCACGTGTACGAGTATCTGAAACCGTCAGAACCGCCACCGATACAGGTTTAAAATCTAAGCTCTCGTCGATACCTACCATTAGTCAGCCCATCTCTTTTTATCTGTGATATCTTGCGCGCGCGGTTCAATCCAGCGTGTTTTGCCTGCCACGCTTTCGGATTTCCAGAAAGCGGCTTCAGACTTTAGGTAATCCATGAGGAAATCAGCTGCCTCGAAAGCATCACGCCGATGACGGCTTGCCGTCGCGACAAAGACGATGGGCTCTTCGGCTTGCATGGTGCCCACACGGTGAAGGATGCGCCAGCCTGTTATAGGCCAACGCGTTTCGGCCGTCTTCGCAATCTCTAAAATCTGACTTTCTGTGAAGTCAGGATAGTGCGAAAGCGTTAGCGTCAAATCTTCGCCCTCGCCACGGACCAATCCTGTAAAGGCCACAATCGCGCCCGCGCCATTAATCACCTCCCGAAACGCTTTATGCTCAGCTTCAGGGTCAAAGCGCTGCTTGCAAATCTTGAGATAGGTTGCAGTCACCTTAACCCCCGCTCAGAGGCGACATATACGCAATTTCATCACCCCTCTTCAAAGACTTATTCTGCGCAATAATTGTTTTATTCACGGCGATGCGATTTCCGGATTTTTGGAGTTCAGCAGCCAAAAAAGAGTTCTTTGCGGACAACCATATCGTCAAGCCATCTGTATCTACAACGCCATCTGGCAGCTCCACACGCAACGCCTCGCTCGCATCGCCCAATCGCCCAAAAAACAATATCTCTATCATGAAAATTCCGCTAAAGTTTCTGGAGTATCAATATCGCGTGTAGCACGCTCTGACAAAGGATGTTTGTAGAAATTACCGGTTTCAAACAAAGCCTTTGCGCCGCGTTTTGATTCAAGCTGGGTTAACTCCTGCATTGCCTCATTTGCAAAAAATGCAGGAGGCAATATTGTTTTATTACAATAACTTATAGCCCTATCCTGATCCATTAGATTACTAAGCAAATTAGTTACATCTGCCTTCTGAAGAAATGGCATATCTCCCAGCATAACAAAGATCGCTTTATGACCTTTCGCTTTAGCCCCTACCGCCGCAATCCGAAGGGATTCCCCTTGTCCCAACTGAGGAGCTTCATTTTCTAAAAGCGAATAACCCTCGTAATTAAATAGCTTCTTCCGGTGTTCCGAGACCTTGGGAACAACCGCAAAACGCTCCGCAAAGGGAATGGACGACACCGTATCAATCACATGCTTCACCAATGGCTTGCCTTGAAATTCCGCCATCAATTTATCGGACTCCCCAAACCGCATAGAAAGACCTGCTGCGAGGATAATCAACGCGCAATCTTCAGCCCTCATAACCGCCCCAATTCTTGAGCGGTTTTCACGACCTCGGCTAGTGTTGATAGCGCCAACAAGTTAGCATCGCGCATGGATGGGATAACCCCAATGGGGCCCCGGATACGAGCTATTGCTTCATTCGCCACACCCGCGTCAGCCAAGGCATTACAACGTAATTGATGGGTCCGTTCACTCCCCATCGCGCCGAGGTAAAAAGCATCTCCAGAGAGGGCCTGACCAAGCAAAGCAACTTCCCAATCATGATCATGGAACATTAAAACAACAGCGCTCCAAGGGTCGTCTATGACGTCTGGCGGTAGACCCGGATTGGTGAGGTGATGAAACAGGTTTAGATTTAATCCCTGCTCAATATCTGGCTCCGGCGATTGTAAATGCACCTCAAACCCAGATTGAGTGGCTTGCAGGGCTAAAGCCTTAACCGCTGCGCCCCGACCAGCAATGCGTAGGCGCAGTTTAGGGGCATAGCGCCACACAAAACCATCCAAACTTAAGTCTGTTTCTTGGCGGCTAGATAATGCCCTCACAGCCTCATGCAGCATCTCTTTATCAGGGTTGGGAACCACCAATAAATCAATTGAACCGCCGCAAGGAAGGCTGATATCCTTAAAAGGAGACCCTTCACCATATTTTAAGCGTCGGTTTTGCCCTTCTTTCATTGCGGCCTTGGCTTGCAACGCAATATCGGCATCCACACAGCCATTGGAGACATAACCTGCAATCACGCCATCTTCACGCACAGCCATTAACGCGCCCTTAGCCCGCATCGCCCCGCCATGGATGTCCATCACGCAAATGAGCGCGCAGGGTAAGTCAGCCTCAGCAGCAAAGCGCAAGACATCGCTGGGATGATGATAACTTCTCGTCATTCGGCCTTGGTAAAGCAGAAGCCCTCATATATCCATAGCGCATGATTTCTGTTTCCGATGCCATCAGGCTGCTCATTCAACACCGTCCGCACCGTTCCGTCACACGCCTGCCCCTCGCTGATGTCATGAGCGCCATTTTAGCAGAAGACGTTTTCGCCAAAGTTACGCTCCCGCCCCTATCCGCCTCCGCAATGGATGGCTACGCGGTAAAATTGTCAGACGTAAGCAAAGCGGGCTCGAATCTAAAAGTCATTGGAGAATCTCCCGCTGGCCACCCCTTTCAAGGCGAGCTTAACGCGGGCGAAGCCGTGCGGATATTTACCGGCGGAGCTGTTCCCGTAGGCGCAGACCATATCATCATTCAAGAGAATATCGAGCGAGAGGGTGACGGCATTACGACACTTTTCGACAATGAGGCGCCCCGGCATATTCGCAAGGCGGGCATTGATTTTTCCACGGGTGATATTCTCCTAACCAAAGGCACCGAGATTGGGCCCATGCATGTCGCTATAGCCGCTGCCGCTAATCATGCGGCGCTGCCAGTCTATAAGCGCCCGAGAATTGCCCTTATCGCCAATGGGGATGAGCTAAAATCACCCGGTAGCGCGGTATCTCCTTCAGATGTAATTAGTTCAAACCCTGCGGGGCTTGGTGCCCTCATTCGCCACTGGGGCGGAGACGTCATGGATTTGGGCATCGCCTCTGACAGCGTAGAGGCTATCACCGATCTCATCCGCGCTGCCAAAGACGCGGATATCATTGTGCCCGTGGGCGGAGCCTCTGTAGGCGATCACGATTATATGCGCGATGCCTTTAAAAAATCTGGTCTCACCTCAGTCTTTGAGAAAGTCGCCGTACGTCCCGGCAAGCCAACATGGTTTGGAACCATGGGCGAGCAAGTTGTATTGGGGCTGCCCGGCAATCCTGCCTCGGCAATCGTATGTGCGCATCTCTTTTTGAAAATCCTAATGGGCCGTTTAAATAGCCTTCCGCTTGCAAAGGCGAACCTAACGGCGCCTGTTAATGCAAATGGCCCGAGGGAAACTTACCTGCGCGCACGTACGAGACTGTCCGAAACGGGACTGTTTGAGGTTACCCCTTTTCCGCGCCAGGATAGCTCGCTTCTCACACCGCTAACCCAGGCAAATGTTTTAATCCGCCTTCCAAAAGATAGTGGACCTTGGGCTGAGGGCGATGTCATAGAGATTCTGTCTTTGGGAACAGGGCCCAATCCGTTCTAAAATCTGGCAATTTCAGCTTTCATGAAGGTGACCGCATGACCAGCAATACTAAGGCGGTCTTCCCCAACTTCAAGCCATAGTAATCCGCCACGAGCAGAAGCTTGGTAGGCTTTAAGTTTAGTTTTACCCAGACGCGCTGCCCAATATGGCCCTATGGCGGCATGAGCCGATCCCGTCACAGGGTCTTCATCAATGCCCTCCGCGGGCACGAAGAAGCGCGAAACGCAATCGACGTCATCTGCCCCTTTCGCCGTAATTCCGACGCCATGATTAGATAATGGAATAATTTTAGACATGTCTGGCTGCAAGCGTTTTACATCGTCGGCGCTCTCAAAAACCAGATAGAGGTTATTGCCCGCTTTAAAGGCCTGTTCTATTTCCACAGGGAACGCCTGACGCATGGCCTTTGTTATTTCAACTGGAACAGCTTGTGCGATAGGCGCATCCAAGACATATTTACCATCGACGACATCAACGGAGAGGCGCCCGACTTTTGTGTCAAAGGCAAAAGGCGGCGCAAGATCATATTCAGTCGCCAGAATATGCGCCGTCGCCACAGTCGCATGGCCGCAAAAATCAATCTCAACCGTTGGGGTGAACCAGCGCAATTTGAAATGATCATCATCAGCAACAACATAAGCCGTTTCAGACAAATTGTTTTCCATGGCGATAGTCTGCATCAGCTCATCAGTTAGAAACTCATCCAGCTTCATGACCGCCGCAGGGTTGCCCTTAAAGAGCGTATCGGTAAAAGCATCGACTTGAAAAAACTGTAAACTCATGACGTTCCCATTCAGAAAAGTGATCTGAGTCAATATATGAGGTAGCCCAGTTCTGAAATACGAAATTTATGACCAGTTACCAAAAATTAGCGACAGAAGTTCCCGCCCTTGGGCAAGTCGTCAACAAAGCGGATAATATCTGATTTCAGCGTCGCCTTACCATCAAAGTGACGAGAGAGAAATTGCACCGCTTCAATATGATTTACACCATCATAAATTTTCAGCTCAGCCACCCCCCCGCGCGCCGACACCTTTGCCGCCAGTTCCTCGGCATTTTTAGGGCCGACTGTTGTATCATCAGCCCCGTTCATCATGAAAAGTGCAGGCGCCGAAAGGTCTGCGTAAGCCAATGGCGCGTCATCGTTTTGGAAACGGTCTGGGAAAATCGTTACATATGGCTCCTCTTTTAGTTCATATGCTCCTGTTGGCGCAGCTAAGCTGATCACGCCCGCAACCCTCTCGCAGACATCCACGCCTTCACCTGCAAGGTATTCTTTGTTGAGCGTTGCCATCAAGGCGTTATAGGCGCCCGCAGAATGCCCCATCACAGCCAAGGCGCGCTCAGGATATTGCCGCGCGGCATAAGCAATAGCTTTGGCGCTATCTTGTATCATTTGCGGATAAATGGCTTCTGGGTAGAGGCGGTAGTTGGGAACAATGACATCAAACCCTTCAGAGGTAAAACCTTCGGCCAAAAATTTGTATATATCCTTACTACCCTCACTCCATGATCCACCGTGAATGAAAACGAGAACAGGGGCGTTGGCGCGTGGTTTATCCGCTTTATAGATATCGAGCTTTTGCCGTTCAATTGGACCGTAACTAATATCCTTTGCTTTGGAAAAACTGCCGGACGGCGTGATACCATTTAGCAGTTTTACAGGAGCACAGGCCGTGAATGCGATGCCGGCTAATATCAGTAGAGCCGTTACTTTAAATGCTGTCTTCATAAGGCTCTTACGCGTGGGATCCAATTAAGTTGCTCTAACAGCAAGAACTTTTTTGACTCGGGTCCGTTGTCAGCTTCGGCGCCCCCTTCTTTGTTTCCTGTGGATCGCGGCGACGCACGCCGCAATCTTCCGCTGGCCACTCTATGCGCTCCGTTACAGGAATGCTGGGCTCCACAATATAGAACATGTTTTTATACGGTTCTTTTTGCAGCAGGTTGAACGTCTTCTCGCAAACAGCTGAGCGCTCCCCGCGAATGAAAACGTGACCATCATCATCTTTGATGTGGCTCCAAGGACCTTTGTAAATGACAGCTTGATTTTTCTCTAAGCACTCACCTTGTTTGCCCTTATAGGCGAGATATGTAGCAGAGCGATATTCGATACCTTCCACTATCTGCCATGGCTCATCTTCGAATTTATCAATAGTGATACCGTGAAATCCAGCGTCTTCCAGCGCCGCCACAAACCCAGTTTCTGTCAATGCGCCAGAAATGCAGCCCGACCATAGCCGCGCATCTTTCTTGAGCTCTTCGGGGCTGTCCTCATCTGAGATAATATCCGACACAGCTACGCGGCCGCCAACTTTGAGAACACGGAACATCTCTGCAAAGAGCTGTTTTTTCTTTGAGTCAGATACAAGGTTAAGCACGCAATTGGAGACAATCACATCCACGGAATTATCCGGGATCATTGTCATCTCTGATTTCATCCTCAGAATTTCAGCTTCCATCCGCTCCATGTCGCCGGCATTTTTCACAGGGTTCTTGGTAAGCCATTCATTGAGAGCATCGAGGTCGAGCTTGAGGTCTTCAATATGTCCGCGTTTAAACTCAACATTGGCGTAACCCAAACGTTCGGCGATAATCGGCGCGTTTGAGCGTGAGAGCTCAAGCATATCATCCGTCATATCCACCCCGATAACTTTCCCCACAGGGCCCACAATCTGAGAAGCGATGAAACAGATTTTACCTCCGCCAGAGCCAAGATCGAGAACAGTTTCACCTTCGCGCACATAGCGGGACGGGTCACCGCAACCATAATCTCGGTCGAGCACATCCTGCGGTATAATTTTCAGATATTGGGGATCATAATCAATGGGGCAGCACAGCGCGGCCTCTACTGCATTCGCGCCCGCACCATAACGTTCCTGCACGTCATCGCGCACATCCGCATTTGTAGCATCAACACCGGTCAAATCATCCATGGGTCTACCTCTTTAGAATTTATAGTTCTGATATAGGCTTTGCGGCCAATTTCAAATAACGGATATGTGAAACATATGGGAGCTTTGAGCATAAAAAAACCCTCGCCCGTTTCCGAGCGAGGGTTCTATTAGCAAGGCTAAGCCTTAGGCCATTTTGACATTCTCAACAGCTGTTTTGCCTGAGCGTTGGTCAACAGCGGTATCGAACTGAACTTTGTCGCCTTCGTTCAATCCGTCCAAGCCAGAGCGCTGAACAGCGGAGATGTGGACAAATACGTCTGTGCCGCCATCCTCAGGTTGGATAAAGCCGAAGCCTTTTGTTGTATTAAAGAACTTTACGGTTCCGGTTTTCATTTCGTCTGACATGTGTTTTCCTTTCACGTCATAGTGTATACGGACTCCAACATGGTTTCCGTGGCAGTCGACTTGGAAGAGAATACATTTGCCGAACGATGGTCTGTCCGGTTAGTCAGCCGGATTGTCTGGCCATAATCGATAGACATCATATGAGGGTGAAGGCGCGTGATTGCAAGTGATGATTTTATGACAGCGCAGCAACGAGAAACCGTCGAAAAGCCGCTCCAAGAGAAACAATCTTACGCCGCGAGAACTTCATCTCTAAATGCTTCAATCATTATTCGTAGCCTCGGAGACGGATTTTCGGGCATAGCTGCTCGGAAGCTCTCAGGCGTTAAAACCCCCACAAATGGACCAAAGTCAAAATTCGCCCTGGAGTTTAGCCAAACAGAAAAGTCTTGAAACTCGCGTTGCTCGATAGGACGCTCCACATGCAACAATAAAGTATCCACCAGTGGATCCGCTTGGATGGCGTGGAAGTATTTTTTTGCAACATCGGTTGGCCCCTCGGTTATAGCAAAGGCGCTAATATCATTGGCGAAAGCTCGGCCCGTCAATCCATATTGCTGACAGATATTTACGCTCTGCAGAGCCATGAGGTGCGACATGCGAGGCGTCATCTCCGCGGCGCAAGTTGAAGTAAAAATGAGTTGCGACAGTGACATTTCGTGTTCCAGATTCAGATGCATCCCCGCGCCGTGTAACACTACATCCTTAAGTAGGCTTTTCTGTTTATGGTTTATAACACTATAATTCATCATGCTGACCACCAGCTAAGACAGAACGGTTGATTTAAAGGACTACATCTCCCATCTTCCTCTCATGTCAGTCCCCTTCTCCATTCTTGACCTTGCCCGCGTCGTCGAGGGTGGCAACATTGCCCAGAGCTTTGAGGATTGCGTGAGCACTGCGCAGCACGCGGAGCGCCTCGGCTATAAGCGCGTCTGGTATGCGGAGCATCACAACATGATCTCCGTGGCCAGTTCCGCGACCTCAGTCCTCATTGCCCATATCGCCTCACAGACGAAAACCATCCGCCTCGGCTCGGGCGGGATTATGCTGCCTAATCATTCGCCGCTGACAATTGCCGAGCAATTTGGCACGCTGGCCACGCTGCATCCTGGACGTATAGACCTTGGACTTGGCCGCGCACCGGGCGGAGACCGCAATGTTATTCGCGCATTGCGAAAGGACGCCCAGCTCTCTGCCAATCAATTTCCGCAAGATGTTGTGGAATTAATGACCTATCTTGCCAAACCGGATGAAAACGCGCCCCTTCCCGTCCGCGCTATCCCCGGCGAAGGCACAGACGTCCCCGTCTGGATTTTGGGATCCTCCCTCTTCGGGGCTCAGCTCGCCGCCCATCTGGGGCTTCCCTATGCTTTCGCCTCCCACTTCGCGCCGCAACATCTCTTTGAGGCCGCCGAAATCTATCGCCGGGATTTCAAGCCGTCTCAATATCTGGACAAACCACATTTTATGATGGCTTGTAATGTGTTCGCTGCAGAGACTGAGGAAGAAGCCCGCTTTCACTTCTCAACCCTTGTCCAAGCCTTTATCGGCATCATCACCAACCAACGCGGTCTCATCCCGCCCCCGGTTGAGAATTTGAAAGTCGCCCCAGAACTCGCTGGTCATGTCGAAGCTATGCTAGCAGGTAGCGCCGTCGGCACACCGGAACAGGTCGCGACCCGCCTTGCCAGTTTTCAAGAAGAGCTCAACCCCGATGAATATATCATCTCCATGCCGTTTTATAACCAAGCCGCGCGCGAAAAGAGCATGGAACTGACGATAGGTATTAGAGAGCGGATTACAAAGTGAACAAGCGCGGCTTAGAGCCCCCTTCGCAATAGCCTAATCTTATCCTCGGAATAATTATGGCTCATATAAGGGCACGGCCCCATCGTTAGGAGCGGCGGGCCTCCTGCTTGCGCCTCTACAAAAACAATCATTTTTTGCTCCCGCTGCGGCACCTGCCCGCACCAATGAGCGGCGCAACTCGTCCTAATCTGAATGGGAAGACGCTCAAGCGGTACATCGGCGCGGCGGCTTTTGGCCATTGAATAGCCTGAAAAATAACCGCCGACCGTCCGGCTTCGGTCCTTCATTATAAAGGGATCACTGCCCTTAACCTCTTTGCGCGGAATCTGCGGGGCATCGAAATGACCCACCAAAATATGATAGACCTTATCACTCTCAATCGCCCTTTTCAGCTCTCGCTCGATATCAGGCTGCATACAGGAGAGCGCATGGGCAGAGGGTGTCGCAATTAAGGCGCTAAGCGCGATTCCGAGAGATATACATAAGCGTTTCATGAGAGAAACGTATCAAAGCCGCGATGAATAGGGGATTAAATTGACATTCATCAATTGTTAGCCCCTGATTACTCCAACGCGCCCGATGCTATGGACTTGGATTGTATCACAAGGGTGGCGACAGCTAGCCCAAGCCCGATACAAAGCGGCGAGAAATAGCGCTTATCTAAATGCCTAAAGGGCTCTTCAGGCGTAATCTCGGCCCAAAAGGGCAGAAAACCAACAATTCCGCGCGCTAAAAACACTAGAGCCACTCCCGCGCCCGCAAGGCGAATGAACCAATAGGGAAACATCGGCAAAATTAAAACGCCGCCAAGACGCAATACAATTGCCATTCCAATGAGTAAGCAAATGGTCACAAATAAACACGCCGCAAGCGGCGGCATTTGCGTAATCCCTGGGGCGCCCACAACCATTCGCGCCAAAGCGGTTTCATTCGCCGCAGGCCAAGAGACACCTATCCCCCAAAGCGCATGGAGGATCGCAATCATCAGGAAAATGACTGAAGTGAAATAGGTTAAAGTCGTCATCTCAATCCTCGCGCTTACCTAAGAAGAGTGCCGCGCCAAAGGATAGGAATATCCCGGTATTTAGCACCCCGTTGAACCAGGCCCCAGTAAGGACTGAACCAAGGCTATCGGATAGGAACCAGAAAATAAGCGGGATGAATATAAGCTTGCGCCCAAGGGCAAAGTCTTTGCGCAGCACCTGTTCGGCCACGACCCAAATCATCACGCCAAAGCCAACCAATACCCCGCCCAGTATCGCATTTAAGAGGTTCGCAGACTTGCCAGTGATAGGCTGACTTCCCTCATAGGGTTGATGCGCTAGATCCAGAAACATTTCCGTCAGAAAGCCCAACCCCGTGACAGGCGCGCTAATCATGAGCAACCCTGGGCCAATCAACAGCAGGAAAGCCAGTGCTTTCAGCAAAGTAATACGCACTGATGTCGACATGCATCCCTCCTCTAACTTCGGTGATATTGCCGCAAGATGAGAGCTGCGGCAAGCAACGGTCATGAAGGCATATTATACGGCGATGCATGCGCAGAGTCAGAGGAAGTCAACCCTCGCCAAGACATTATGAGAAATTAACAAGTTTAACATAGCGTAAACCGCACAAAACCTGTTCAAAATCAGGCAAAACCTAATCATCTCTCAAATTAAGCACCCACATTTTCGCATAGGTCAATTGGCGGAACAGCGCTTCCGAAAATACTAATCTTGGCTAATTAAGGGCCCATGACACAGATTGAACTCTTTGGCTTTATTGCCGCTCTACTCACCTCCATGGCTTATCTCCCCCAAGCCCTGATGATTATCCGAACGGGGGTAACGGCGGGTATTAGCCTGACGATGTACGGCATGCTGACAAGCGGAAAGGTCCTCTGGCTGAGCTATGGTGTGCTTGTCACCTCTTGGCCATTAATATTGTCGCAGACATTTACCTTATGCTTGGCGGGTATGATCCTCACCCTTACGGTGCGCAATAATTACGGCACAGCGAAAAAAGCAATAGCAGCGGGGCAGCTGGCATGAGCGCGGTTGTTTGGCTTGGTTATGCGGCGGCGATTTTGACATCGCTCTCATTTTTACCTCAAGCGCTTCTTGTAATTCGCACTCGCCAGACAAGCGGGATTAGCCTGGCGATGTATTCAATTTTCACCTTGGGTGTTGCCTTTTGGCTTGTCTATGGGATCGCGTCCAAGGCGATGCCCATTATACTTGCCAATGCTGTAACCCTCGCTCTGGCGGCGACTATTCTCGGGATTGCTGTGAGAGAGAGATTTCGGAGAAAGGGCGCAAGCTCGGCCATCGCTCCTGAAAATA